>JACMOK010000040.1 GCA_014378065.1 Flavobacterium sp. | reverse complement strand
GTAACCATCAGAAAAGCCACAACGAGCGATGTTCCTGAGATTCTAAATATTGTGAATTACTCGATATTGCACACTACTTCAAATTATAATTATGAAATTCAGTCACTTGAAGCGCAACTCAAATGGTTTAAGATCAAGCAACAAAAAAAAGATCCTGTTTTAGTTGCAGATTTAGAAGGGAAAACCATAGGTTATGGAACCTATGGCATGTTTAGAGAAAAAATTGGTTACCAGTTTACAGTTGAGCATTCAGTATATGTTGCGCCAGATTTTATTGGCAAAGGCATTGGTGGTCTGCTGCTAACAGAGCTCATCCGACTTGGTAAAAAACAGGGTGTTCATGTAATGATCGGAGGAATTGATGCCGGCAACACGGGAAGCATCGCGTTTCATAAAAAATTTGGTTTTGTAGAAAATGGCATTTTAAAAGAAGTCGGTTTTAAATTTGGCAAATGGTTGGATTTACTTTTTATGCAGCTCATCCTTAAATAAAAACTACCATTTTCAGTTCTAAAATCGAAGTTTTCAAAGGCTAGGCTGCAAAAAAAAATGCAATCTTATTTTAGGCTTTTATCCACGACACTATCTTGTCATCCGTTGGGACGACATTTGGGGCAATCACTTTTTCGAGTTGCCCTTTTTCGTTAATTAGATATTTCTGAAAGTTCCATTCCACCTCAGAATCCTGCAAACCATTTTTAGATTTTTGCGTCAAAAACTGGTAAATTGGATCCATATCTTTCCCTTTAACCGAAATTTTGGACATCATCGGGAAAGTAACACCATAATTTTTTTGACAAAACACACCTATTTCCTTGTTCGTACCAGGTTCTTGGGAGGCAAAATTGTTTGCAGGGAAGCCCACTATCACAAAATTTTGGCTTTTGTACTTTTTATAAATTGCTTCTAAGCTTTCATACTGTGGTGTCAGTCCACATTTAGACGCAGTATTTACAATTAGTATTTTTTTTCCTTTAAGCGAAGTGAAATCGAAATCATTGCCAAATAAATCTTTTACTTTAAATTGATAAATAGTTGAATTCATTGTTAGTTTGGTTTTAGTTTTCTTAACGGCGGCTTTCTGTGATTGGACTGCAGTTCCGAATAATAATACAATACCTAATATTGTAATTGATATCTTTCTCATTTTTTTAGTTTTTGTAAAATTAGGAAGAAATTAAAATTTAACAGATCAACGTAGAATAATTTTTTGTTAAAAGAAAGCTTGAAGTAAATATTGCTTGCGACATCTGTGGTGACAAAAAAATCCCTATCATAACCAAATCAATTGTCAAAACACTGTAGCCTTTTTCTATAATTAAGTATGATCTGAAGCATGATGTAAAAATCATTATCCTAATCACATGTTAATTACAGCAGATTTTTCGAGCTGATTTACGTTAGATGTATTTATATGTTGTTTAATCAAGTAAGTTGCAAGCCAACAGCTCATTATATTAATCAACAGTTGTTATTTTTTTTATCTCACCGCCTAAATTTAAGAAAAGTTTGTATAAGTTTGTAGAAAAAGACCAAACTATGACACAAGAAGAATTACTACCCTTAATCATGACCAAAGACCAAAGGGCATTTACGCATGTATATGACATGTACTCAAAAAGTTTGTTTTCGGTCATCAATAATCTAGTCAGAGATCGTGAAGAATCGGAAGATGTTCTGCAAGAAGTATTTGTAAAAATTTGGAAAAACATTGATTCATACAATGAAAGTAAAGGACGATTTTATACGTGGATTCTCAATATTGCGAGAAACTCATCTATTGATAAGCTTCGTTCCAAAGGGTATAACAACAAGCAGAAAAACCTGTCTTCGGATAATTTCGTACATCTGCTGGACGACAGTAACAAACTTATCCACAAGATTGACACTATCGGAATTCAGGAATTTGTTCAGAAATTAAAACCGAAATGTATTCAAATAATAGAACTATTATTTTTTCAAGGATACACACAACAAGAAGCTTCTGATGAATTGAAAATACCGCTGGGTACTGTCAAAACACAAAACAGAAATTGCATTAACGATTTAAGAAATTTTTTACAAGTATAATGGACAACAAAGAATATATCGAAACTGGAATTTTAGAGCTTTATGTTTATGGTTTACTTACTGATTCAGAAAATTTAGAGGTAAGCCACATGGCCAAAAACAGCAGCGAAATCAACAATGAAATTCTTTCGATCGAGAAATCGATTGTCAATTTATCCACAAGTTTTTCTCCGTTTTTATCGGCTGATAATTTTAGAAAAATTAAAGAAAAGTTAGACCTCAAACACAGTAAAGTGATTGAAATGACACCGAGGAGAAGCAATTGGTCCTCGTACCTAGGTTGGGTTGCTTCTGTTGTATTGTTGATCGGTTTGGGTTATGAATTCAGCAAACTCAGCGACAGTAAATCGCAAGCGGTAACAGTCGAAAACGAAAAATCAAAGTTACAAGAAGCGTTGGTATCTGCCGAGATCAAAAACAAGCAATCTCATGACGCACTAGCCGTTGTCAGGGATGTTAAAAATACTATCGTGAACCTTGGCGGGCAGGCGGTTTCCCCAGCGTCTTTCGCAAAAGTTTATTATAATAAAGAAACGCAAGTAGTTTTTGTTGACGCTGCGGGTTTACCTGAGCCACCAGAAGGAAAAGTATATCAAATTTGGGCTCTAAAGTTAAATCCGTTAACGCCCACCAGTATCGGTTTATTGGAAAATTTTGCTTCAAACGACCAGCGCATGTTTGCTGTGGAAAAGGCCAACGGCGCCGAAGGATTTGGCATTACTTTAGAACCTGTCGGCGGAAGTAAATCGCCAACTATGGAACAATTGTACACCTTAGGAAAAGTGTAGGTTCGAGTAAAACCAAAAAAAAAGGTTCAACTTTGCAGTTAAACCTTTTTTTGCTTAAAATTATTATATCATTTCCAATGTTTTCTGTAGTTTCGATAAGAAACCAAGCCCAACAAAAATACAAATGCTATCGAATAATAAACAAAAGTGGGTGTTACCACTTTGTCTCCACTAGCATAAGAATGCATTCCGGTCAGGTAAAAATTTACGCCAAAATAGGTCATCATAATAGAATAGAACGCGAGGATAGTCATTAGATTAAAAATCCACTTTCCTCGCAAAGCAGGCACAAAGCGCGCATGAATGACAAAAGCATAAATCATTATACTGATCAAAGCCCAAGTTTCCTTTGGATCCCAACCCCAATACCTGCCCCAACTTTCGTTGGCCCATTGGCCTCCCAAAAAATTTCCGATAGTTAACATTACCAATCCAATGGTGATCGCCATTTCATTGATATAGGTTATTTCTTTAATATTCAAATCCATTTTAGCTTTGTTTTTTTTGTTGGTAAAAATGATCAGAATCAAGGCAACTAAACCCAACACCATCCCTAGCGTAAATGGCCCATAGCTTGCAACGATTACCGCCACATGAATCATTAGCCAATAAGAATTTAATACTGGTTGTAAATTGGCAATTGATGGATCCATCCAATTCCAATGCGCAATCATTAATATCATCGACGCCACAAAAGTACCCGAAGCCACTGTCAGTTTTGATTTTCGGTCAAATGCCAGCGTAAAAAACATCGTCGCCCAGGCAACGTAAATCATGCTTTCATAGGCATCACTCCAAGGCGCATGGCCAGAAATATACCAACGGGTAATCAATCCTAGGGTATGCAGCGCAAACAATGCTGCGATTAAAATATGAAAACCATTGATGGTGTAGCGCATCGCCTTCTTTTCAAAAAAGATATTGACGATCGTAAACAATAGCATCAGAACTCCTGAAAGCATATATAAATAATACAACTTTTTAAAAACATCATACTTATTGTATGTGATTTCAGAGGTAATTTTTTCTTCGGAAGGCCTTACCGCTTGTCCAAATTTCTTTTGGTAATTTTCCATGCTCTTCAGGAAAAAATCGGCATTGGTGTAGTCGCCTTTGATTTGCGTACTTTCCAAAGCGCTCATATACAACGGCAAGATATTTTTTATAAAAGTCGAATCAATACCTTTAATATTGGATTTATTTAACTCTAAGTAAGAGATCCATTTGTTGTTGGCCTCTTTTGGAATTGGAAAAATCCGCAATATGCTGCCGCTCAGTGCGGAGTTTAATAAATTTACTTTTCTATCGGTTTCAATAAAGTCTTTTTGAAATTGGTCAGGAAGCGAAGCCTTGTAAGCTTCTTCAAGATACGGTGTTAACTTGTAATTTCCTTTTTCGTCGAAGAATTTAATGAAAGGTGCGTACTTTTGATCTGCAGCAACTCCAATTATTTTGCGAATGCTATCATTCCCATTTTTGATATAGATCAAAGGCACTTCAAACCAAGCGCGAGGATATTGGGTCATTGATAAGAAAACCTGATCCGAATTCATATCCTGATAAGTGTCACTTTTACTGATTTTTCGAAGTAATTCAGACGAAAACGTATTTACGGGCTTCATCCTACCTCCCTCGTCCTGAATAATTAATCTTCCAAACCTGGCGGCATGTTGCGTTGTAACTATTCGTTTATTGACAAAAGAATCGACTTCTTTAAGCGTCAAGGCGTGCTCGGTATGCTGCTGCGCGAAGCCACCATAGCTTAAAAATAAAACCAAGATGGAAATCAACTTTGCCTTTTTGCCTTTTACGACTTCCAATTTCCTTTTGATGTCGGAAAAACGGGAATGTTTGGTAAACAATATCGCCATCATCGCAAAAAACAACATAAAATAGCCACAATAGGTAATGGCAGTACCCCAAAAATCATGGTTTACTGAGAGCACCGTTCCTTTTTCATCTGGATCAAAAGACGACTGAAAAAATCTAAAGCCGCCATAGTCTAAAATATTATTCATAAATATGCGGGCGTCACGTTTTGTATTGGCATCGATAACGGTAACCTGACTTTCGAATGAAGCATAGCTTTTTTCAGTTCCGGGATATTTTTTAGCGATGAAATCATTGAGCTTAATTTGAAAAGGCAAATTATACACTTTGCTTCCATAAGCTAATGTAAAATCGAGTTTGCCTATTTTAACGATTTTGCTGTCGCCCTCTTTGCCTTGAGAACCCAATAACATCACCTCTTTTTTCTGACCTTGTGACTTTAATGTTACTACCAAAACATCATCATGTTTTTTAGCTTTAAAATCATTGTTCGACTTATAACCTTTAATACCCTTTTTTGCCAACTCAGGAAAAACAAACTGCGATCCGCCCAAGTTATACAAAGAGCGCATCATTAAGGGTTGTAGTGAGTCTTTAATAACGCGGCCTTGCATTTTGTCTGCCATGCGCATAAATTGCCCATCAAAGGGTGCTTCAATTGTATAATTTGCTCCAGATATATTGATGTTAATTGCACCTTTAGTATATTTATTTAATGTAAAAAGGGTATTGTGAATGTCTTGAATTTCTCCTTCTTTGAGATAATGCTCGTGGCGCTCTCCGCCTCCAGACTCGACCATTTTGAGATAAACCGCGCCACTTGCATCCTCTTTTATGGTTTCAGTAGCGCCCATAATAAAATTTTTATAATCAATTTCAAACGGCGTTTCGGCAAAATTTTCTGAAATTGAAAATTTATTATTGGTTACCGGAGAAAGCAACAAAGGGTTTTCAAAAAACCGGCGTTTCATTTGACCTTTGAAATCGCCATCGACAAAAACTTTAAGAAATGTCTTGTCTGAGTATACGTGATTTTCAGCTGCGCCTTCCCTAATCGGCATCATTCCTTCATAGCTAATGTAACGCGTTACAGCGGCTCCTATTATGATAAAAATAAACGATAGGTGCAACAACAGCGTTGCCCAGTTTTCTCTTTTAAGCAACTGATATCGTTTTATATTACCAAAAAAATTAATCAGAAAAAAAACATGAATGGCCTCAAACCATTTGGTATCATAGATCAAAATTTTAGCGGTATCAGTATTGTAACTACTTTCTATAAAGGTACCAGCCGCCATGGCGATGGCGTAGGAAAGAAATAAAAAAGCCATTAAACGGGTTGAGAACAAAAAGGAAAGTATTTTCTTTTCCATTACAAAGAATTATATATTTAAAAGTGTTGCAAAAATAGGTAAAAATGTTGATTGAGAAACGGTTATTTTCTAGGATTTAAGGGTAAATTATGAATTGTCAAGCGTGTTTAATACTAGTTTTTTTTGAAAACTTTAATTTTTAAAAGCTTAACTTTTTTCAATAATTTAGCCGAATGATTAAAGTGAGTATTATCGGTTCCGGAAATTTAGCCCAGCACTTGATTTCTGTCTTCAATATGGCCGATTCAATTGATTTGGTTCAAGTATATGCCCGACAAAAAAACAATGTGCTTCATTTAATCAACGACCACCAGGTGGTTTCTGCTTTTGAATCACTCACGGAAGCCGATTTGTATATTCTTGCCGTCAGTGATTCAGTTATTGCCGAGATTTCCGCTCTGCTACCATTTAAAAATAAATTGGTTGCCCATACTTCTGGAAGCATTGCAATTACTGAGTTGGATGATAAAAATAGAAAGGCGGTTTTTTATCCTTTACAAACGTTTTCTAAGAATAAGGCAGTCGATTTTCATATGATCCCAATTTGTCTAGAGAGTCAAAATGCTTCTGATTTTCAAATATTGGAAAAAGTTGCGAAAGCCGTTTCTGAGAAAGTTTACGCCATTAACTCCGAACAACGAAAAGCATTACATGTTGCTGCGGTATTTGTCAACAACTTTGTCAATCACTTATATCAAACAGGCTATGATATTTGTAGCGAATACCAAGTACCCTTCGAAATACTCCAGCCTTTGATTACGGAAACTGCCAAAAAAGTAATGACGCTTTCGCCAGCTGAAGCCCAAACTGGCCCGGCTAAAAGAAGAGACCAACAAACAATCGACGCCCATTTAGCAATGTTAACCGACAGCCATCAGCAATCCATATACAAATTGCTGACCCAATCCATACAATCTCATGAGTAAAAGCTACAAACAAATAATGAATGACATCAATACCTTTGTCTTTGATGTTGATGGGGTTTTGACCGATAGTTCAGTGCATATCACCGCTACAGGCGACATGCTGCGAACGATGAACATCCGTGATGGTTTTGCTATGAAAGCAGCTCTGGAAAGTGGCTACCGCGTTTGCATTATTTCTGGAGGGAATAATGAAGGGGTTCAGATTCGTTTGCAAAATTTAGGCATTACCGACATTTACTTGGCATCACCTGATAAAGTGGAAACTTTTAAAGAGTACGCCGAACTATATTCCATTAAATCTGAGAATGTTCTGTATATGGGTGATGACATTCCGGATTATCATGTCATGCAACTCGTGGGTTTGCCAACTTGCCCGCAAGATGCTAGTCCGGAAATCAAAGCCATTTGTCAGTATATCTCGCACAAAAATGGCGGTCAGGGCGCGGTGCGCGATGTGATTGAGCAAGTCATGAAGGTGCAAGGCAAATGGCATTTGTACTACAACGGAAAACACGATTAATACAGCGCTTAAACAAATAACATCCATGCATCACTTTTTCAAACTTATTCGCTATCAAAATCTTTTATTATTGGCCTTCATGCAATTGTTGCTGCGCTACGGCTTTTTAAAACTTCAAAATGTTCCATTGTCGTTGGCAGACTGGCAATATGGATTGCTGATCGCCTCCACGATTTTAATTGCTGCGGCAGGCTATGTTATCAATGATATTTTTGATCAGGATACTGATGCAGTCAACAAACCAAAACAAGTAATCGTTGGCAAAAATATTTCTGAGGGTTCAGCATATAATATTTATGTGGCATTAAATATTGCAGGTGTAGGTATTGGCTTTTATCTTTCAAATGTAATTCAGAAGCCAAGTTTTGCTGCCATTTTTATCGTGGTGGCTGCTACATTGTACCTGTACGCAACCAGCCTCAAGCAAATGCTTTTGATTGGTAATTTTATCGTTGCGCTGTTGCTTTCCTGTAGTGTAATTATCGTTGGTGTTTTTGATCTGCTTCCAGCCACTTACGAGGGAAACCAGCGTGAAATGGCAACTTTATTTTCTATTCTAACCGATTATGCTATTTTTGCATTTATCATTAATTTCATACGTGAAATTGTAAAAGATTTAGAAGATGTCAACGGCGATTACAATCAAAACATGACCACATTGCCAATCTTGCTCGGGATGGAAAGAACGACTAAAGTGGTCTTTGCGTTAAGCTTTATTCCTGTTCTTATTCTATTATATTACGTCAACAAATATTTCATGGCTAATAATTTATTGATTCTGGCCATTTACACCTTATTATTCTTGGTCGGGCCACTACTCTATTTCACTATAAAAATTTATTCCGCTAAAAAACAGAAAGATTTTCATGTCTTAAGTTTAATATTAAAATTAATAATTCTTTTTGGAGTGATATCTATTGCGGTGCTTTCTTATAATCTAAAATACCATGCTACTTAAAGAAAAACTTAAAAACCACAAAATCATTTTGGCTTCAGGTTCTCCCAGGAGACAACAGTTTTTGCGGGATATGGATCTGGACTTTGAAATTCGCTTGAAGGAAGTTGACGAAATTTATCCGCCCAATCTAACACAAAAAGACATCACCGATTACTTGGCAGTATTAAAAGGCGATGCTTTTGAAGGCACATTAGCTGCAAACGAAATCCTGATTACTAGCGATACCATTGTTTGGCATGAAAGCAAAGCCTTGGGAAAACCGAAAAATTATGATGATGCGTTTCAAATGCTGCAATCTTTGTCCGGAAAAACCCATGACGTCATTACTTCGGTTTGCTTTAAGACAAAAACAAAAACAGAAGTACTCTCAGATGTAACAAAAGTCACTTTTAAAGAACTTGCTGATTCAGAAATAAAATATTATCTAGACAATTATCGTCCTTTTGATAAAGCAGGAAGTTACGGTATTCAAGAATGGATTGGTTTTATTGGCGTCTCAAAAATTCAGGGTTCTTATTCAAATGTTATGGGCTTGCCGGTAGCCAAAGTGTACCAATATTTGTTAAATTTGCCCTTATAATTTGAATTTTGTAACTAAATCTAAAAATAGCGTAAGGCTTTTATGGGTTTAATAATGAACATTTGTCGCTAAATGTAACATTTATCAATAAAACATGAATGAAACAATTCAATTTCCTTTCTACGTTAAGATAACGTTAATCTTACTTGGTATATTGAGTATTGGCTACATTTTTTTTATCGGCCAAGATATCATTATTCCCATTATGATGTCTTTTTTGTTTGCAGTTTTACTGAGACCTTTGGTGCTTTTTCTTAAAACCAAACTGCGGTTTCCCCATGTACTGTCGGCCATAGTTGCCGTTTTGCTGTTTGTAATGGTAATTCTAGCTCTTGTAACCTTTATGTCAATGCAGATTAGTGATATTGTAAGCGACTTTAATAAGATCGAAAGAAATTTAAATATTCATCTGCACAATTTACAGCAATATATCCGAAGCAATTTTCATTTTAGCACAAGAGAACAGAAAAAATTTATTGATGACGCCACTAAAGACTCTAAGAATTTAATTGGCAGTACGTTGATGACCTTCACCGATACTCTTTTCAATGTAATTTTAGTACCCATTTACACCTTTCTTATCCTGCTGTACCGCACGCATTTTATGTTGTTTCTTTCTAAAATATTTAAAAAACAACACCACGAAAAACTTCAAGATATTTTATACCAAATAAAAGTGGCGGTCAAAAGTTACATCGTTGGTCTTATTTTAGAAATGATTGCGGTTTCTGTTTTAACTAGTATTGGATTTATGATTATTGGTGTTGAGTATGCTATCTTGTTAGGTATCATTACAGGCGTTCTTAATTTAATACCATACATCGGTATTTTGTTTGCTGGTGTTTTGAGTATTGTGGTTTCATTAACTGGCTCCACCGATCTGTCGATAGCGGTTGGCGTTATAGCAGTAAACGTCATCGTCCAGCTAATAGATAATAATATTCTTGTACCGATGATTGTCAATTCTAAAGTTGAAATTAATGCCTTTGTTTCGATTGTCAGCATTATCATCGGTGGCGCACTTGCGGGGATTTCTGGAATGTTTTTAGCCATTCCGGTAATTGCTGTTTTAAAAGTAATTTTTGATAGAATTGAAAATATGGAAGCATGGGGCTATCTATTGGGTGACGACTTGCCGAAGACTTACGTTTGGAAAAAGATTAAACTACCGCGTTACGATTATGAGAACGCTGGTGACGCTTTAACTATCGCAACAACTATTCAAGCACCTCAATTTACTGAGACCAATACTATTAAAGAAGACAACAAACCTAATGCGTCTCAATAAATCCAAAAATACGCCATTGGCACAATTATTGGTTGGCGGTGATTAACACTAACATTTAAAATTATGAAAATATTAAAATGGACTGCCTTCGGAATTGCACTGCTGTTAAACGGATTGCTTCATGCTCAAGTTGTAGTGAACACCAAGGCGGGTTTGCCTCCAACGTGGGCACCTGCAGGAAATGCAGCAGCAGAATATTATTATATTCCTGATATCGAATCTTATTATGATGTCAAAACTTCTCAATTCATATATCTGGGAGATGGTAAATGGGTAAGACAAAAGCAACTTCCTTCACGATATAGGAATTATGATTTAAATAACGGATACAAAGTGGTTTTAACGGATTATCATGGTCGCGCTCCTTACACCTATTTTAAAAACCACAAGGTAAAATATTACAAAGGTTTTCACGGAGAACCATACCGTCGAATGGTTGTTAAGAAGAAATACAAACATAACAAAGAGGATTACAAAGAGGATCACAAAGAGAATCACAAAGACAGAGAACATGGACGAGGCCACGGAAAAGAAAAAGATTAATTCAAACAATGTAAAAAAAAGAGCAAGTAACCCACTTGCTCTTTTTTTTTATTATAATGTTTTAATGTAAGTTTAAACTTAATTTAATATTGTATAAATGCTTTTTATCGATAACTTATTACGTTTTATCGATTTTTACTTTAAAAATTTTTATTTTTACACCCTATACTTTTTTGCACTGAACACAATGTTTGAAATTTTGAAAAATGAATAAAAAATCACTTTCAAATCCAACGCATTAAAACTATGATAAAATTAAATCTAATAACAAATGGGCTTTTTATTGTCTTTTCAATACAGTCTGGGTTCACGCAGACGGGAGATAAAAGTATAAAAGAAGTTCCTATTTACAATGCAATCAATCATTGCCAACTGCGCTACTACTATTATCCGAATCTTGATGCGTATTTCGACACCCAAAAAAAAATATTTTATTTTAAAGAAAACGGCGATTGGAAAACCGCAGAGCAAATTCCAAACGGTTACAGAGGATATTCGATGTATAATAACTATAGTTTATTCATTACCGATTATGATGATGATAATATTTGTCAATTTATAAACGTCCACAAGAAAAAATACCCTTACATCACCAACGAAAAATCAAGAAAACTAACAGTATCAAACGAATAATCATGATCATACTACTACTTTTAAAATTGAGTCTGCATATAAAAGATATGTTAAAATCACAGTAAAGTAAATTTCTTTTTTTATTTAATTGTTACATTTGAAGCTAGTGCTAATCTAAGAATTTAAAATGCAAAAGCTTTTCTTTTTTACCTTTGTTTACTTTTTACTATTCCCTTCGATTTCAGCACAGCAGCCTCAGAAACCCAATGCTGTCGAAATTTTTAATCAAATTCAGAAACTGAACTTTCTGGGTTCGGTATTGTATGTGGCGGCCCATCCCGATGATGAAAACACCCGGCTCATTTCTTATTTATGTAATGAAAAAATGGCGAGAACTGGCTACTTATCACTAACCCGGGGCGATGGTGGACAAAATTTAATAGGTCCAGAATTGCGAGAACTATTGGGGGTCATTCGAACACAAGAATTAATCGAAGCGAGAAAAATTGATGGTGGTGAACAGTTTTTTTCACGTGCCAATGATTTTGGATATTCCAAAAATCCTGAAGAAACCTTAGCCATTTGGAACAAAGAAGAAGTCTTGAGTGATGTGGTTTATATCATCCGTAAATTTCAGCCTGATGTAATTATCAATCGCTTCGATGCCCGCTCTCCCGGCACAACTCATGGCCACCACACATCTTCCGCTCTACTGGCCATAGAAGCTTTCGATAAGGTAAATGATGCATCTTTCTTTCCCAAACAATTAAATATAGTACAAACTTGGCAACCCAAACGGTTATTTTTTAATACTTCATGGTGGTTTTACGGGAGTAAAGATAAATTTGAAAAGGCCGATAAATCAAATTTGTTCCGTTTGAAAACTGGGGTGTATTATGCCGCGTTAGGAAAATCCAATCAAGAAATTGCTGCGTTGAGCAGAAGCCGGCATCAGTCACAAGGATTTGGAAGTACTGGCACCCGAGGAGAAGAAGATGAGTATTTGGAATGCTTAAAAGGCTCAGTTCCGAAAGACAAAACCAATATTTTTGAAGGCATTGATACTACTTGGAATCGCGTAAAAGATGGAAAAGCAGTAGGTGAACTACTTTCCGCCGTCGAAAAAGATTTTAATTTTCAAAATCCTGCTGCCAGTATTCCTGATCTGGTCAAGGCCTACGCAATGATACAGACCTTAGATGAAAACCATTGGAAGCCAATTAAGTCCGAAGAAATAAAAAAAACAATTGCTGCCTGCGCGGGATTATATTTAGAAGCTGTATCTGAATTTCAAGAATATTGTCCAGGGAGCGCTTTAAAAGTAAAAATGGAAGCGATCAACAGATCTGACCTCCCAATGCAATTGAATACTATTAAAACCTTTCCCGAGTCCACTGGTCTATTCAACCCTTTAGAATTAAAAAACAACATTGCCAATAGCGTCAACTGGGACATTCCTTTGCCCCAAAATACAGAATACACCCAGCCGTATTGGCTTAAAGAACCAGGAAGTGTAGGCATGTATCGTGTTGAGGATCAAAAAAATATTGGAATGGCCGACATCAGCCGTCAAATAAAAGTCACCTTCAATATTTCCATCAACAAAGTGAGTATTCCGTTTGAACGCTTTGTCATTTACAAATACAATGACGATGTTAAGGGCGAAGTCTACAAACCATTAGATATTGTTCCTGACGTTACAACGTCTATTTTAGATAAAGTCGCAATTTTTAACACCGCTAAAACAAAAACCATCGGCGTTCAAATTCAATCTGGAAAAGACAACATTACTGGCGTGCTGCATTTGGAATTGGCTGAAAATTGGAAAATCAGTCCCGAATCGATTCCATTCACACTAGCCAAAAAAGGAGAGCGACAAACATTTTATTTTCAAATTTCTCCTCCAAAAAACGCTGCAGAGATCACTGCGAAAAGCTACGCTATTGTTGACGGGCGACGTTTCGAGAAAGAGCAATTTAACATCAATTATGATCACATTGTCAAACAACAGATTTTGAAAACTGCTGAAGCTAAATTCATCAAACTAGATATCAAAACCGGACACGAAAAAATAGCTTACATCATGGGCGCCGGAGATGATGTTCCTAAAAGTTTACAGCAAATGGGTTACGAGGTTACTCTTCTTAAACCAGAAACTATTACTGCCGAAAGTTTGGCAAATTTTAATGTGGTTATTACTGGAATCCGAGCCTACAACATCTTAACAGCCTTGGCTTATAAACAGTCGGTTTTATTTGATTTTGTAAAACAAGGGCACACGATGATCGTACAATACAATACCATGGATGAATTCGTTACTCCAAATTTAGCTCCGTTTCCTTTAAAAATTTCTAGGGATCGCGTTACTGATGAAAATGCGGTAGTACAATTTCTAGAACCCAACCATTCGGTCTTAAATTATCCAAATAAGATATCGGCTAAAGATTTTGAAGGTTGGAAACAGGAACAAGGGCTGTATTATCCCAGCGAATGGGACAAAGCTTTCACACCCATTTTGTCCTCTTCTGACAAAGGTGAACCTGCAAAAAAAGGGGCGCTACTGATTGCCAAATATGGAAAAGGAAATTACATCTACACCGGCATGAGTTTTTTCAGGGAATTGCCTGAAGGGGTTTCGGGCGCTTTTAGATTGATGGCCAATTTAATTTCCCTCAAATAAAATCACTATGGACTATAAAAATACTGCATGGAAAAAAAGCTACACCTGGGTTTTAATAGCCAATGCGATTTACATTGTAATTTTTTGTCTCATCATGATAATTTTTTCTTAGCATGCAGCAAATTGATTGGATTGTACTTTCGGTAACGTTACTCTTTATTGTTGTTTATGGCGTTTGGAAAACCCAAGGGAGTAAAAATGTTGAAGATTATATTCTCGGAAATAATGAAACACCCTGGTACGTCGTTGGGCTTTCAGTAATGGCAACACAAGCCAGCGCGATCACTTTTCTTTCTACTCCCGGACAAGCCTATCATGACGGAATGGGTTTTGTACAGTTTTACTTTGGATTGCCGATAGCCATGGTCGTCATTTGCGTTACTTTTATTCCTATCTACCACCGTCTTAAAGTTTTTACCGCTTATGAATACTTAGAACAGCGCTTTGATTTAAAAACGCGGTCTTTGGCTGCCATTCTTTTCCTTGTTCAGCGAGGCCTGGGAACTGGTTTGACAATTTATGCACCAGCCATCATCTTGTCGGCCTTATTGGGATGGAATTTGACTTTGATGAATATTATTATTGGGGTGTTGGTGATCATCTATACTTTCGCCGGCGGAACCAGAGCAGTGAACGTGACTCAAAAACAGCAGATGTTTGTAATAATGTCAGGCATGTTTATCACTTTTTTTTTAATCCTACATTTACTTCCTAACGACATGACTTTCAGCAACGCCATGCATATTGCTGGAGCCAATCACAAAATGGATATTGTAGATTTTTCGTTTGATCCTGAAACCAGATACACTTTTTGGAGTGGCATCACGGGTGGATTTTTTCTTGCCCTCTCGTATTTCGGAACTGACCAATCTCAAGTAGGACGCTATCTTTCGGGAAAATCGATTCGAGAAAGCCAGATGGGTTTAATTATGAATGGCTTTTTAAAAGTGCCTATGCAATTTTTTATCTTACTGATTGGTGTGATGGTTTTTGTATTCTTTCAGTTTAACCCCGTACCGCTCAACTTTAATCCAAACAATAAAATCATTGTCGAGCATTCAATCTACAAAAAAGACTACAATGCACTCGAAGAAAAACTCAATAAATTAGCTGAAGATAAAAAGGAAATCAACCTTATTTACATAGACCACCTCAATCAGAACTACGACAATCCGATATTAAGAAAAGAATTGGTTGCCATATCAAGCAAGGAAAATGATTTGCGAGATCAGGCCAGAGAAATCATTTCCAAAGCCGATAACAAAGCGGAAACCAACGATAAAGATTATGTGTTTATTCACTTTATTCTACATTATTTACCCAAAGGCCTTATCGGATTGCTGCTCGCTGTTATCCTTTCAGCTGCGATGTCTTCTACGGCGTCTGGCATCAATGCATTGGCTTCTACAACTGCTATAGATATCTACAAACGGAATGTAAAGGAAGAAAAGTCTGATAGACATTATGTCAATGCTACTAAATTTTTTACTTTGATTTGGGGAATCATCGCCATTCTCTTTGCCTGTGTAGGAACGCTTTTTGAAAACCTGATTCAATTGGTAAACATTGTTGGTTCTATTTTTTACGGAACGGTACTCGGAATTTTTCTAGTGGGCTTTTATGTCAAATACGTAAAAGCAAAAGCCATTTTTTGGGCAGCAGTATGCAGTCAGTTGGCTATCTTTTATATTTACTATTTGGATGTGGTGAGTTTCCTGTGGTTGAATTTTATCGGTGCGATGCTAACGTTGCTTTTGTCGTTATTGTTTCAGTCAATTTTAAGAAATCCTAGTAAAATAACGACATAAAAAAATCCCATCTTGTTATCAAAATGGGATTTTTTTAGAAAAATGATTTATTTTTTACTCCACTCCGCGATGCTGTCACTATTCATTTTGACATAATCATTATTCTTGCCGGCGGTGGCTGCAGCCAATGACAATTTTGCTGTTTCAATTGCTCCTTTTTTGTCCCCCAACTTGGCTTGAATTAATGATTTCTGTCTCGTGTACCAATATGGTTTTTCTTTGTTCAAATCGAGTGCTTTGTTCATATATTCTAAAGCTTTTGTCAAATCACCGTTAGATTGATAAAAAAACTGAGCCGAAGAAAAGTAATCTCCAGCACTTGGGCCAGACAAGGCTTTTTCAATACTCGCAATGGCTGTTTTTTGAGTAGAAACTTCGAATTTCAGCGGCACCAAAGTTTTTTCCCATGAAAGTTCCAAGTTGGCAAAATTGTTATCTAAGTTATTGATGTTTATCGTAAAACTCTCAACGGCTCTGTTCAGCATCTCGGGTTTTGCACTTGCTTTTAAAGCCACTTTTGCGTCATTCCATTCATCAGGAGTTCCCCAATTGTCAGTGTCAGAATAAAAAATAAATTCCCAATTGTCAGCCTTTGGAATGGTGTATAACGCATATTTTCCCTTTTTTAGCGTTTTACCACCAATAACCACATCCTCACTAAAAGAAATAGTGGTGTTTGCATTGGCGCCTGTTCTCCAAACTTTTCCAAACGGAACCAAATCACCAAATATGATTCTACCTCTGATACTCGGTCTTGAGTACTCAACTGTTACATCAGTAAGCCCGACAGTTTGCATTAGTTCAGATTTCGGACTTGGTTGTGGCACCTTTATTTGCCCATTTATTGTAAAAGAGAGCAATAAAAGCCCGCTAGCTAAGAAAATCTTTTTCATAATTTTTGAATTTAGTTTTTTCAAAATTACAAATTCGAATATTCAAAAACGTTAATAATTCCTTAATTTGAAATAAATTTTGTTCTACTATTTACAATAAAGTCTAAACATTTAATATCTTTACAAAAAACTGAAATTGAAAATTTTTACCAAAAAAAGCAAGCAAAATTTACCCATCACTTTAGATGAAGCTTGGACGTTTTTATCTGATCCAAAAAATCTTAAAACGATCACCCCTGATTACATGGGTTTTTTTATTTTATCAGGCGCCGACAGACCGATGTATCCAGGCCAAATTATTCAGTACATCGTTACGCCAATTATGGGAATCAAAACCAAATGGGTTACCGAAATTACGCACGTAAAAGACAAACAGTATTTTGTAGATGAGCAACGCTTTGGCCCTTACTCGCTTTGGCATCACAAGCACTTTATTCGTGAAATTCCCGGCGGAGTTGAAATGGAAGATGTTATTGACTACAAAGTGCCCATGGGAATTCTTGGCGAATTGGTACATCCTTTTTTGGTCAAACCCAAATTAGACGAGATTTTCAACTACCGTCATAAAAAATTAATTGAACTATTTGGAGAATTTAAAGATTAACAAATGAAAAATATACTCATCATTGGAGGTTCTTACGGAATTGGTTTGGCCTTGATAAAAGTACTGAAAAACAACCATAATTTATTCGTAGCCTCAAGAACGGTTACGGGTTTGGAAGGGCTTAACCTGACTCACATTCCGTTTGATGCCGTATCGGAAACTTTAGACACTGCGCTATTGCCAAGCACAATTGATGGTTTGGTCTACTGCCCTGGAAGCATTAATCTGCGGCCTTTTAAAGGGCTAAAAATAGAGACATTTGAAAGTGATATGCAAATTAATTTTTTTGCGATGGTCAAAGTAATACAAACCGTTTTGCCGCAACTTTTGGCTTCTTCACAATCCAGTATCGTTTTGTTTAGCAGTGTAGCGGCATCAATGGGAATGCCTTTTCATACAAGTATTGCCGCTGCAAAAGGCGCGATCGAAGGTTTTGCAAAGGCTTTGGCCGCAGAATATGCTCCAAAAATAAGAATTAATGTTATTGCACCGTCGCTAACCCAAACCCCTTTGGCCGACAAATTTCTCAATACCGAATCCAAGCAGGAAAAATCAGCAGAGCGACATCCTCTAAAACGAGTAGGACAGCCTGAGGATATGGCACAAATGGCGGCCTTTCTTTTGAGCGAAAACACTTCTTGGATTTCGGGACAGGTCCTACATGTTGATGGCGGAATGTCGACGCTCTTGGTAAATCCGTAACTCGCAGCAGTCAATTTTTTAATTCTCTAAAATATGAATGTATTTTGGTTCAGACGCGATTTGCGTTTAGCAGACAACAAAGGATTATTCGAAGCTTTGCGAAGTGAAGAAAACGTACTCCCTATTTTTATTTTTGATTCGGTCATTTTAGAACAGCTTCCGAAAAACGATGCGCGCGTCAGTTTCATTCATCAACTGCTAACTGATATGAATGCCACACTCCAGAAAAAGAATAAAACCTTAGCAGTGTTTCATGGAGAACCAGCTTCTATTTTTAAACAATTGATTGCCGAAAATAAAATTAAATCGGTATTTGTTAATCACGATTACGAACCTTACGCTAGAAAACGGGATTTGGAAGTTTCCCAACTACTTCAAAAAAATGATATTGATTTTATAACGTTTAAAGACCAAGTTGTTTTTGAAAAAAGTGAAGTCACCAAAGACGATGGATTGCCTTACGTGGTGTATACCCCATACTCCAGAAAGTGGAAAGAGAAATTTAAATCTACGCCACTCGAAAATTACAGATCGGATCAATTGCTCGATAATGTTTTGACACACTCCTACCCTTTTTTAAGTTTAAAATCTATTGGATTTTCGGCTGCCAAGATACAAGTGCCTCCCTTTGACATATCGCAAAAACTAATTCAGCATTACGAAGCAACACGAAACTTTCCGGCGCTTGAAAAAACTTCACGTTTAGGAGCTTACCTTCGGTTTGGCGCGGTAAGTGTCAGACAAATGATGGCCAAAGCCATTCAAGAAAAAAATGAAACCTTTTGGAATGAACTGATTTGGAGAGAATTTTTTATGCAAATTCTTTGGCATTTTCCACATACCAAAAACGATAGTTTTAAGCCAAAATACGACATGATTCAGTGGAACAACAATGAAGTCGAATTTCAAAAATGGTGTGAAGGCAAAACGGGATATCCTTTTGTGGATGCTGGAATGAGAGAACTAAATGCCACCGGGCACATGCACAATCGGGTACGCATGATCGTTGCCAGCTTTCTCTGCAAACATTTACTCATTGATTGGCGTTGGGGAGAAACTTATTTTGCACAGCAATTATTGGATTATGAACAATCGAGTAATGTAGGCAATTGGCAATGGGCTGCGGGTTCCGGCGTAGATGCCGCTCCTTATTTTAGAATTTTCAACCCAACCGAACAAATCAAAAAATTCGATCACCAACTCAGCTACATCAGAAAATGGATTCCTGAATTGGACAATATTGATTATCCAAAACCAATAGTCGATCACAAATGGGCTCGAGAACGATGTCTAAGGGTTTATAAAGAAGCAGTCGCTTAAAGCGATTGAAGGTTTTTAATTTTGTCATAGCTCAATTCATTAAAATGCTGAATTAAGGTGTTCGCCATTGAGTAGTCCTGCAATTTTGAATTCAAACTATTATAAGCAATACAATAAATACCAGCTGCTTTTGCCGCCTTGATACCGTTGGTGCTGTCTTCTATTACAATGCAATTTTCAGTGGGTGTTTTTGCTAGCCATGCGGCGTGTTCGAAGATGGCGGGATGAGGTTTGGAATTCGGAAAATCTTCTCCAGATACTTTATAACTAAAATAAGGGTTCAAATTAAACCGCGCAAAAATTCGTTCAATCGTAACCTTTGCCGATGAAGATGCCAGCACGAGCTGCATTCCATTTCGGTCTAAATCTTGAATTAAATCCAACACGCCATCAAGTAAATACAAATCTTCTTTTTGATCAAACGCCTCATTAAAAAGTTGGCGCTTCGCTTCCACTAAAGTCAGCACGTTTGCTTCAAGTTGGAACTGCTTTTTAAGTTTTTCATAAATGTTTTTAGTAGAATTCCCTGTAAACGAAGCATACATTTCTGGAGAAACCTCGATGCTCAACTTCCGAAAATGCTGCATGTAAGCATGATGATGTATCGGCTCGGTATCGACTATCACACCATCCATATCAAAAATTACGGTTTGAATCATAGGTAAGTTTTAAATTTTACATTTCTTTTTTTAACAAATATCGAATCACGGTTTCGGCAGCATATAACCCGAAAAGTGCGGGCATGTAGCTGTTGGTTCCGTAAAATGATTTTTTGAAATTTTTACCGTCAGTTTTCTGAAGGCTATTTTCATCCTGAATTTCAGATGAAAAAACCACTTTAACTCCTTTGTCGATCTTTACTTCTTTAAGTCTTTTTTTGATGGTCTTGGCGAGAAAACAATTTTCGGTATTCTTTATATCGGCAACTTTTACTTTTGCCGCTTCCATCTTGCCGCCAGCGCCCATGCTACTTATAATTTTTACTCTTTTACGCTTTGCGCCAATAATCAGATTGAGTTTGGGTGTCACGCTGTCAATACAATCCATTACATAATCGTACTCTTCCGTGACGATATCAAAAGCACGTTCGGGAGAAAGAAATTCCTTTATTTTGGTCAACTGTAATTGTGGATTGATATCAAGCAATCGATCGCCAACGACATCAATTTTAGATAAACCGACGGTTGAATTTAAAGCTGGCAACTGTCTGTTAATGTTTGTAATATCGACCACGTCTCCATCAACGATAGTCATTTTTCCCACTCCCGCTCGGGCAATAAATTCGGCCGCAAACGAGCCTACACCTCCCACGCCAACGATTAATATATTGGCTTTTTGCAATTGTTCCAAACCCTCTTTTTTAAATAAAAGTTCCGCTCTTTCTGTCCATTCTGGCATTGTAATATTGTATTATTGATTAGCTATTTTCGGTGTGTCGATGCAATTAATCAAGTTCGGTGTTAAATACCTGCCTGAAATTATGCGCTATCTGTAGACGCAACGCATGCAATTCTACATTTTTGTATTGTGCTGCTAAAGTATATATGGTTTGAATACCATCTTCAATAGTATCAGTTTCAAGAAAAAAACGATCGTCAGACATATTCTGAAACACGGTTTTCAATTCGGGGTTGCGCATTAAATATTTCCCGAACGAGATATAGAATCCATGTCTCGTTAACTCCTGAGCCAGGTCGTGACTTTTTGAAAAGCCATGAATAATCATAGGGACCGAAATGTCCAACCGCTTTTTGAGTTCGATTACTTCTTGAAAAGCCGCCACGCAATGAATTACAACCGGTTTTTTATGTTGCTCTGCCAATACTAACTGTTTTTCAAACACTTCCAATTGTAGCTCAAAAGGTATCTCAATACGCTTGTCCAAGCCGCATTCGCCTATGGCCAAACAATTGTGTAAAGGCAATTTATTTTCTATAATGCCGAGTTCTTCGTTTATGGAATTTTCAACTATTTTCCAAGGATGAATTCCAATTGAATAGTATGGAATTGCAGCATCAAATTCCGATGGATATTGATTGACCATTTCCAACACCTCCTGTTTTCCAGTAGCGTGGTGCGTATGCAAGTTGAAATATTTCATTACTCGTGAAATGTTTTAACACCAGCTTTGATTTCAATACCGAGATCATTTTCTAAAGGAACAATCGGACAGGAATACTTGTGATTGTAAGCGCAATATGGATTGTAAGCGGTATTAAAATCTATTTCCACTAAATTGTTTTTAGGAAAACGCCTGTCGATATACCTGCCGCCAATGTAACTTTCTTTGCCACAAGTTTGGTCTGAAAAAGGCAAGAACAAATAATCTTCAAATCCTGCCTTTTTAACCAACTCAATATTTTGATAAATATTAAGTTTAAAAGCTATGCCATCTATAATAAAACGCAGCTCTCCATATTTTATGTAGTCCGGAAGTCGTGTTCCTGTCGTTTTCATTTTGAAAGACTTCTCATTTTCCGCCTTTATAAAAGTAGCAGAAACTGCGAATTTGGAATCAATCGGGTAAAAATCCAAGGATTTAAAAGTTTTAAAATCCTCATCAGTTAACGGACTTTCGCCTTTATCAGCGTATTCTTTATTGATTTGCTTTTGAAAAGATTCAGCAGCTTTCATCGTCCATTTTTTCTGCGCCTGGGTCGATGAAAAACAGACTATTGTACAAAGCAAAAGGTATTTCTTCATCACTAATTTTTTTACAAAAATAGTTTAAAAGTTGCATTGACACAAAGACTGTAAGCCACGAAGTTTTTTATCTTTGCAATGACGTAACTTTGCCCGCTTCACAATGCTTAAAACCGCCTTTCAACGCTACATCGACAACTTTAAGGGATTTTCAAGAGAGATCTGGATTTTGGCGATCATTACTTTTATTAATCGAGCCGGAACGATGGTCTTGCCCTTTTTATCCAAATATTTAAAGGAAGATCTTCATTTTTCATATGGACAAGTCGGATGGATAATGGTATTTTTCGGGTTGGGTTCAATGCTGGGTTCTTGGCTGGGAGGTAAATTATCAGACAAAATTGGTTTCTACAAAATCATGGTGTTCAGTTTGTTTACGACAGGTTTGCTCTTTTTTGTAATTCAATTCATTACTTCGTTTTGGGGATTGTGTTTCGGAATGTTTTCGATTATGGTGATTGCCGATATGTTTCGGCCGGCGATGTTCGTATCGCTCGGAGCCTACGCCAAACCTGAAAACCGAACCCGTGCCTTAACTTTGGTGCGACTGGCAGTGAATTTGGGTTTTGCCGCCGGACCGGCTTTGGGCGGACTGATCATCATGGGAATTGGATACAAAGGACTGTTTTGGGCAGATGGCGCGAGTTGTATCGTTTCTATATTAATTTTTGCCTTGTTGGTTAAAGAAAAAAAGAAGGCAGTGTTATCAGACATACAGCCTCGCGGAACAATTGCTGTGGCTTCGGTTTTTAAAGATAAAATATTCTGGATTTTTTTATTGGTGTGTTTTATTACGGCCATGATTTTCTTTCAGATTTTCACCACCTTGCCCTTATACCATCATGAAATGTTTGGCCTTACAGAATTTCAAACCGGTTTGCTGATGACGTTGAATGGCTTGCTGATTTTCTTTTTGGAGATGCCTATCGTGAGTATTTTTGAACGCAAGCAAACCAGCAAACTTCAAATTATGTTTTGGGGGTCGTTGATGATGGCGATCAGTTTCTTTATTTTACTGATTAATATTTGGGCAGGAGTTTTAGTAGTTAGTATCGTTTTCATCACATTTGGCGAAATGTTCATCTTTCCATTTTCAAATTCATTTGCGTTGAGTCGTGCGCCTAAAGGCCATGAAGGCCGATATATGGCGTTGTTTACGATGAGTTTTAGTCTGGCTCATATTGCAAGTGCCAAAACCGGCATGGAAGTACTGAGTCATTTTGGCTACCAAACAAACTGGTTGGTGATGGGAATTTTAGGTTTAATTGCGCTACTTTGCTGCCTGTGGTTAAAAAAGTTGGTCCGCGAAGAAAATCAGTTACAACGTGTTTTGTAATTCGCTTTTAATTTGATGCAAAGATTGATCGGTAGCAATTAACTTTTCAATAATTTTTTTTCTCAAAATAAAAATGTCGTCAAGGTCGAAATGTTTGGCCCAAGCAGCTGTAGCATATAAATTTCGGATTTGTTTTAGGCGTCTGCTGGTATCAACAGCGTTTCGAAGCAGGGACTTTTCGTCAAAAATGCCGCTGTCTCTGTGTTGATAGCGGGCTGATTGGTCATCAAAATCCACGATAATAAAATAGCATTTTTCAACCGCATCATCGGGATGAAAGGATGTCCACAAAGCAAATCCAAGTTTTGTTCTGGAACTAGTTTGCAAAAGCTGTTCTAGTCGCCATTTGCAGTTGGCTGCTCTTCCCCAATGGTTTGAGAGTCGATACACGCCGTCTTTGGTGAAGGAATAACTACTCCCTGATTTGCTTTTAAAATCTACTTTTAAGTTTTGAATTGCAATGGGATCAAGCTCCTGAAAAACACAAAACGTATGTTGGTAGAAATTGAAGCGGTTGTATTTTTTTATTTCCATTATAAAATCAGAATCACCGAGAATTGATTATTTTTGCAGCATTAATCAACAAAAATAAGATGTCGAAAGGAATTTTCACCGGAATTATAGAAAAAGATGACAAAGGAAATTACTTTTGTGGTGCATTTTTGCTTGATTATGCTATGGTTCTCAAAGGATTTAATTTGGGCGATAGCATTACGATTAAAACCGTAATTGTCAATCCGAGCGACAAATCTTACGGTCAATATGAAAAGAAGTCGCGCAACTTTGCCATTGCCAACGACAAACCCGAAAACTAAATTCGGTTATTGAGCCCTCTTCTACCTTTGCCCCTCCTTAAATTTTAGTTAATTAACTATTTTTGTAGTTGCGTAACTAAAAATATAGTTGTACGTTTGAATTGCGTTAGGGATAGCAGTGGAAATATTTTTTGCTTTTTAGAGTTGCCTATGCCCACTTGCGGTTAAAGCAATAAAAAATTGAAACGCATAGCCCGACCCAAAGGGAAACGCCATAAAAATATAAGTATGCAAAAATTAACAAACAAGGAAGAAGAGATTATGCACATTTTATGGAAGCTTGAAAAGGCGTTTGTAAAAGAAGTGATGGCTGCAATTAAGGATGAACAGCCCCATTACAATACGCTATCGACGATCATTCGCAATTTGGAAGAAAAAGGTTTTGTAGCGCATCATGCCTTTGGCAACACACACCAATATTTTCCCGCGGTCACTAAAGAAGCGTATCGCAAGCGTTTTATGAGTACTGCTATCGACACTTATTTTAATAATTCATACAAAAATATGGTGTCGCATTTTGCCAAAGAAGAAAAGATTTCGGCAGAAGAACTGCGTGAAATATTGGCGATGATTGAAAAGAAATAAACTTAAATCGGCTGTTTATGGAGGCATTATTCTATTATTTTTTAAAAGCGAGTGCTTTGACTGGTCTTTTTTTTACAGCCTATTGTCTGCTATTGCGCAAAGAAACTTTTTTTAAAAGCAACCGCTGGTTTCTGCTGTCGGGGCTGTTTACCTCGGTACTGCTGCCATTGTTAACTTTTCAGAAAGTGGTATGGGTCGACACACTTCCTCAAGCTATGGATTGGAACAATTTACCAGTCAATGAAGGCCTACCGGCTGCGGATTACTATGAGATTAATTGGGCTTGGGTGTTGGTTTCAGTCTACCTGATCGGAATGTTCCTTTTTTTGTTTAAATTTTGTTCCGACTACAGTCACCTCGTCAAGACCTTAAATAGTAAAATCACTGCCCAGCAGTCCGACTTTAAATTTATTGATGTTGAGGAAAAGGTGGCGCCTTTTTCGTACTTCAATTATATTGTTTACAACTCATCACTTTACAGCGATAAGGAACTCGATCATATCTTCGAACATGAAAAGGTACATTGCCAACAGAATCATTCGGCCGACGTATTAATCTCTAACATTTTTTGTATCATGTTTTGGTACAATCCGTTCGTGTGGTTTTATCGGAAAGCGATATTGCAAAACCTCGAGTTTATCGCCGATAGTGTTGCATTAAAAAATATTGCCGATAAGAAAGCCTATCAAATCACTTTATTAAAAGTTACTACTCACGACAATTGTGTAGTCATTACCAATCATTTTTATCAATCATTAATCAAAAAACGAATCATTATGTTAAACAAAAATCAATCGAGAAAAAGAAATTCTTGGAAGTACGCGTTAATCGTTCCAGTGTTAACAGGGTTTCTACTGTATTTTCAGGTAAAAGTAATCGCCCAGGAAAGAAACTTTCCCAACGCAGTTTCAGTAAAGTCTTTACAAGAATCTGTCGATCTCATGGTGGACAAAAATACAAGCGATGCGGAGATAAAAAAAGAAGTCGAAACTTTGAAAGCGCAACACGGAATCAAACTGAAATTTTCTAAAATAAGCAGGAACCTTGCCGGAGAAATTATTGCCATAAAGGCAACCTATAAAGACAATGACGGTAAAACGGGTATGTATCAAGTCAGTGCGGAGGCACCCATCAGCCCTTTTCATTTTTTTAAAAATGAAGATGGAACGACTGGCTTTGGAAATACAAATCAAATTCAAATTGTAAAGCGTGGCAGGACGTCAAACACGTTAGCCGATCAAGAAGTTCAAGTAGTTACCACTGTCGGCGCAGAACGTGCCGAATCACCGGAAGCGCCAGAACTGCCTGAAGCTAATGAAGCACCTGAGGCACCTGAACCGCCAGTACATCCTGGCGATGGAAAAAGAGTTTTGGTAAAGAACACAAAAGGCAACAATGGTGTAATTTCAGTGACAGTCAACGGAGAAACAGTAGAGATTGATGTTGATAAAATTGTTGCGGAAGCTACTGCCGACATGAATTTCGATTTTGCTTTTAATTCGGATGATGTCGATAAAATTGTGCGAGGTCAGATGCATAAATTAAAAATTCAGATGGAAAAATTACGGCCACAGATGGAAAAAGCCAGAATGAAAATGGAGCGCATGAAACCTGAATACGGCGAGCATGTCAAAACAGACATGGAACAAGCAAGAAGGGATATTGAACAATCGAAACGCGATTTGGAACAATCTAAATTAGATTTAGAACAGTCTAAATTGGATTTAGAGCAGTCGAAAAGAGATTTTGAGCAGCAAAAAACAGCACTAGAAAAAATGAAGAAAAACCAATAAATAGAAAAACGGACTGTCGAAAGGCAGTCTTTTTTATTACTTTTGTTTTAAAGCAGTAGCTGATGTACAAGATTCTAGCCCAAATTAACAAATGGTTATTGCCAAGTTTCACCAAACAGAAATTGGATTTGTCGAAAGCCAGCAAGTGGCAACTTGTCATCATTGGTTGGCGCTATTTTGTAACAAAAAAAGCATTGGGTTAATCTTACAGGCTATATTTTCCGTTAAAAAAGGTAAAAAAAAGGATCACTGAAAACGTTAATCTTTAAAATGACTGAAGAAATGCCAACGACAATTTGGTTTGGCTTTTTCCTAAAATTTACCGAAAATCATGAAATAAGTTAAGCAGGCAACAAAACAAAATGGTAAACATTTCTGCCGATGAACTGATCGGCTTTCCTTCATCAAACTACTAGCAAAACTTTTAAATGAGGGACAAATCTTAGTCAGCCTATGCCATTTCTAATAAAATATTTTTTATAAATAATGCTTTGATCTGAGTCATCATTGCAGATACTTAAGTAATTGTTTTAACTCTAGCCAATATAGAATGGCTCTATCAAAAAAATCCGACAACATTCAAACCTGATTTCAGCTTGTTTTTCTTAATATTCACAACTAGGTTCCGCAACATGATTGCTTATTACTTGCGTATTACACTGGTAGATTTGCGCGTTATCCGTGACTATTGACTAAAATTTTAGTTTACTCGTTGCAAATAGTTTCATGATGAGAAAAATAAAAATAAAGAAAAAGGCAATGGGCACTGTGACCCAACATCAAAGAAATTAACACCGCTGTAAAACATCTTAACTGAACTTACCCGCATTAATTGTCAATCTCTTGCCATGCGACTCGCCGAAAAAATAAAAAAGACCCGCACTTTCGTACAGATCTTTTTTTTAGTGACCTCGACTGGATTCAAACCAGTAACCTCTTGAGCCGTAATCAAGTGCGCTATTCAATTGCGCCACGAGGCCTTTTTTGTGCGTGCAAATATAGGCATAAATATGGCATTTGCAAATCGTATTCAGAAATATTTATCCGAAATAGGGTGGTTTTATGGAAAGCTTTAAGGAATATAAACAGTAAGAAAAAACAAATTATCCTCAATTTAATATTCTATTAGTCCGCCAACGACTACTACTCTTTTGGTTTTTTCTCCGCTTCATCAAAACTAAATTCGCGTAATTGTGGCGCTTTAAAAAAAGTAAATGCAATTACACCCAACGTAATGCATCCCCCTGTGACAACAGCACGGACGGTTCCCAGCCAATGGGCCATTAAACCACTCTCAAAATCACCTAGTTCGTTAGAAGAACTCACGAACATCGTGTTGACTGCCGAAACACGGCCCCGCATCGCGTCTGGTGTTACCAGCTGCAAAATGGTACTTCGTATCACAACGCTGACCGCATCAAACATTCCAGAAAGCAACAGCATAAAAAAGGAAAGGTAAAAGTTTGTAGAAATTCCAAAAATAATGATTGACACCGCAAAACCCGTAACGCACAAAAATAATTTTCGACCAGGATCAGTTCGCAAGGGGAGAAAAGCCAACAAAACTAAAGTAAGCAACGCGCCTATGCCAGGAGCCGAACGAAGAATTCCAAATCCCATCTCATTAACATGAAGAATCTCTTTTTGATACACTGGTAAAAGTGCCACCGCACCGCCAAATAATACCGCAAACATATCAAGACATTGCGCCGCAAGCAAAGTGGGTGTTTTGAGAACAAACTGCAATCCTTCGGCTACACTCTGGAGTACTGGCTCTTTCACTTTTTTTAATATCGGCTTTACGGTAATTTTTAACAACGGATAAAACAAAACCATTTCAATGATTACAACTGAGAGTAGGCCAAACGGAATACCAAACCACGCGATAAAAAAACCTGCTGCCAGTGGACCGAGTACCGCGCCCAGTTGCCAAGCCATACTGCTCCAACTTGTTGCATTCGCATAGTGTTCTCTAGGAACGACCAAACCAAATAAAGAAAACATTGACGGACTGTAAAAAGAACGCAAGATACCACCTAGAAAAACGAAAAAATAAATAAGCGATTTTAGTCCGGTAACCGTGAAGCTGGCATTAATCGTAGGCAATGCAACGAGAAAAAGACAAAGCCCTACTGCAACATAGCCACTAAGGCAAAGCAGAATCATTTTTCTTTTTTCATTCTGATCGACCACATGTCCAGAAAAAAAGGAACAACCAATTGCCGGTACAACTTCGGCCAAACCTACCAATCCAAGCGATAGTTTATCGTTTGTGATTTGATAGATCCAGAAGTAGATTATCGTAGATTGCATATTGAGTGCAAAAATGATCCCCAGACGCAAGCGCAGATACGAAAGAAACTCTTTGATTTTTAAAGAGGGATTTTTATAAAAAAAACCGGAAGCCGGAAAAGGGGTTTTATTTTTTGACTCCATTATTTGCTTTTGGCGGATTTGATAAATGCTTGGCAATTAAAAAACAAATTTAATGTTTTCGAATAAAGTATCTAATTTAACCGCGGTTATTAGTAAAAAATAAAACGCGCGCAATTTATGGCGAAGATGCACAATCTACCGCACGATTTTGCTTTTATCCCTTCACAACTTTGTAACTTTGCGCACTATCATTTTAAAATCGCCATGACGGATTACCTTTTAGATTGTAATTACTATCAAATTGTTTATGAAAAAGACGCAGTCAATTACACCGAGTTTGAACGCTGCACATTTGATCGTTGCGATTTCTCTACTTGTACTTTTGTAGCCGTAACATTTATTGATTGTATTTTTAAGAATTGTAATTTTAGTGGCGCCAAGATTAATTATGTCGCTTTTAGAACTGCGACATTTCAGTATTGCCAAATTCAAGATGTGAATTTTTCGATGTGTGATAAACTGATTTTCGACATCACTTTTGACGACTGTAACCTCGATTTTTCGAAATTTTATGCCCTTAAAATTAAAGGAACCACCTTCAAAAATTGCAGCCTCATTGCTGTCGATTTTATGAGTGCTGATCTAACTGGAGTGGTTTTTGACCGATGCAATTTGTACCGTTCCGAATTTAAGGATGCTGTTGCAGATAAGGCCAATTTCAAAACCAGCTTAAATTATACCATTGATCCTGAGAAAACAAAGCTTAAAAAAGCCATTTTCGCATTGACGGGAATTAAGGGATTGCTTTTCAAGCATGATATCATCGTGAAATAATTACAAAACCTTTTCCATTTTATAATCTTCCATCAGATAACCATGCGCCAGTTCAATGTCTTGTTCGCCAACAGTTTCGAAACCCAAGTTGCGATAAAAATGGAAGGCCTTATTGAACTTATTTACATTTAGTGAAATGATTTTAGACTTATTCTGATGTGCCGACAATTCCACGGCAGCGACCAACAATCTCCCCACAGCTTTTCCTTGTGCCTCAGGCAACACATACAATTTATGCAGACGCGTTAGCTTTTGATTCGTGTAATGGTGTTCAAAAGACGCAAAGCCAATTGGTGTGTCGTGGCTCTTGGCTAATAAAAAAAAATGTCCCTTTTCTAATATATTCTCCTTCAGAGTGGCTTCGGCATAAAATAAATCCAACATATAGTCAATTTGTTCCCTTTTTAAAATCTCGCCATAAGCATACGGCCAAGTTTTGTAGGCTATCTCTCGAATCTCAGACAAATCTTCTGTTGTAGCTTCAAAAATCTCGATCATAGGCTTCGCTTTGGAATATAAATAGAAAATTTTGCTCCTAGATTGGGTTTTGCCTTCACTTTTATAAATCCATTATGGTTGTCAATAATTCTTTTGCAAATGGCTAATCCTAGGCCGGTGCCCGAATATTTGGCGTCGGTTTCGAGTCTTTTGAATAATATAAAAATTTTATCTGCGTACTCTTGCCTAAATCCAATGCCATTGTCGGCGACTACGATTTTATAGTAGTCGGCATCGTTGATAGCCTTGCCATTATACATTTCTTTTCGAGTTATTTTCTCCGCGGCCACACTAATAATCGGATAAATATCGTCTTTGCTGTATTTCAGTGCATTGGAAATCAGGTTCATAAACAACTGCTCAATTTGAAAACGGATTACTTTAATCTCAGGCAGATCGCCAATGAGTATTTCCGCTTTTTTGTCTTCGATGTTAGAAGCCAAATCCAACATAATCTGCTGTATGACATTGGAGAGGCTGACGGTTTCAAAAACCTTATCCCCTTTTATCGTGCGCGAATAATTCAGCAAGTCCATTAGCAAAGTTTGCATTCGATTGGCGGCTAGACGTATTTTAAAAAAATATTCTTTTCCCTGATCTGACAGTAACGGTATTTCATTTTCTTGCAATCGAGAAATAAACATCTGTACTTTTCGCAAGGGCTCCTGCAGGTCGTGGCTGACAATATTATTAAACGATTCTAATTCGGCATTGATTGATTTGAGTTCTTCGTTACTTTCTTCTAATTTTTTGGTTTTGAGGTATTGTTCGGAAATATCATAATTAACCCCCATTTTTACGAGTTCTCCTTTGTTGTTTTTAGTAAAGCTTGAAACGCCTTTAATATATCTTATTGTACCATTTGGGTTTAAATACCTAAAAATTAAAGCGGTAGACTTTGCGCTGAGCAACGATTCTTTATGAATTTTCATCACTTGTTCGACATCTTCGGGATGAAAATACGGAGTCGAATTGGCCAGATTGGGTTCAAATGACTGCGGTGCAACTCCCATCAGACGGTACAGATTGTCTGAAAAGGTATAGGAATTGGTGACAAGATTGATTTTCCAATGTCCGAAACCTGCGGTCTTTTCAGCGGCATTGAACGAATAATTCAATAATTTCAGTTCATCATTGGCCTGCTTGAGTTCGTCTATATCAACTCTCATTTTATTAAACGAAAGCAACAAAACCAGCAAAGATAAAACAATGAGAAGAAAGGCGCTGATAATAGAATCTTTCAATTCAAATTCATGATTTGCGTTGTGAAATTTAATATTTAGCACTTCCCTGTTAATCACTTTGTAAATAAAAGCCCTCATTTTCTCGGTGCAGACACTACTTTCCAAAAGCTGGGCATTGACATCTAAAGAATTGATGTTTTTAGCTTTGGCAATCGTTAGGGTACGACTAAAAAGCTTGAAACGATTATCAATTAACGTGTTGAGACTGTCTAGGTCTTTATTTCGTATAACATTGTGTGCTGCCAGTTTTTTAAGTCGGTTGAGATTAAGTTCGATAGTGCCACGATTTAAAAACCGGTTCTGTATAAAGGATTCGTCTTTTGTGATGATATAACTGCGTAAACTCGTCTCATACATGCTGATTACAGACAATAACTTTTCTAGTTCCAATTGAGTCTCATTGCAATTGGAAATTATTTCGACCGAGTCGTTGAGTTTCTGTAGCTGGAAGTAAAATACTGACGCAATGTAGCCGATCACTAGAATGGCTATTCCTAAAGCAATTTTGAAAACCTGAGAATTTCTATAGAATCCTGAGAATCTCATCAATATTTGGTTATATGCTAAAGAAGAAGGTTTCTTTATTTAATCCTGATGAATGAAATTGCCAATTCATGTGAACCACTTCTTTGATTACTTTTTTTAGTTCAGAGAAATCGTTGGGTTTCTTGATGTAGATGTTGGCTCCTTCTATAAAGGTATCTTCAATGTCTTTTTCAGACGAAGAAGTAGAATATATGGCTACTGAAACATCTTTAAAGCGATTTTGAGAACGAATTTCGCGAAGGCAATCCAATCCGTTTTTATAGGGCATGTTTAAATCGAGAAACAAAATGTGCGGCAGTCTCGATTGTGGATTTGCTAAATATTCCATCAAATCTTTTCCATCATTAAACAAAGTAAGCTGGTTACTCATTTTAAGTTCTGCTATCGCTTCGCTAAAAAAAGTGCGATCGTCTTCATCATCATCAGCAAGAAGAATGCGCAGTGTGTTATCGTTTGTAAGCATAAAATTGGGGTTTTATGTTAGTTGATTATTGATTAATTTTCTTCTTTTATCTACAATTCTTTTAAAAGCAGAAGGCGTTAACCCGGTTACTTTTTTAAATTGACTTGACAAATACGCTACGCTACTATAATTTAACTTGTATGAAATTTCAGTTAACGTCAACTCTTCTTCTATAATTAATTTTTTGGCTCGTTCTACTTTTTGAATAATAATAAAGTTTTCAATCGAAGTAAACGTATTCTCAGAAAAAATATTGGCAAGATGGCCATAACTAAAATTAAGTTTTTCGGATAAGTAATGGGAAATGGTAGTATTGGGCATTTTATCCTTTTCATAGACCATCTCTACGATAGTATCTTTAATTTTTTGGATCAACTGCGTTTTCTGGTTGCTTACGATATGAATAGCATACCTACCCAGCTCCTCTTGCAGTTCAGCAAAGTTGTCTTCGGTAACATCGTCACTTATTTCAATTTCTCCTAAATCTAAAAACTGATATTTAATATTTAACCGCTCCAACTGCTCCTGTATGATTACTCTGCAGGCCACAATTCCATCATAATTCATGTAAAGCTTCATAAAAAGTTGTTATATTGGTGTAACATAAAGCGATAAATATAGATTAAAAAAAATTAAACATTAAAGTTAAAGGAAATTTAAAAACGAAATCAAATAAATACATAAAGATTTATCGAAAGGTTCTTGATTTTTAACTCATTTGGGTGTTTTTTAAATGTAGCATTTTTTATATAAATTTCTTTCACCCATGGATGCTTTCACTTTTACCATAATTAGCAATGACCGATGCTTCAAATTCGAGCCATTCCGCCCAGCGTTTTTCTACATCAATGCCAATTCCATATTTCCTCGCATAAGTAATAAATGTAGTGTAATGACCCGCCTCACTCTCCATTAAATTCCAATAGAACTTTGACAATTCCTCATCTTGAATATTTTCTGATAGCACCTTAAACCGTTCGCAGCTTCGTGCTTCAATCATCGCCGAAAATAGCAACCGCTCTACAAAACCAGAAACGCGACTGCCGGTATTGCTTCTTTTCATGTATAGCGCCAACTCTCCTACATAGTCGTCTTTGCGCTCTCTGCCGAGTTTCAAACCTCGTTTTTTAATAATATCGTGCACCATCTGAAAATGTTCGATCTCTTCTTTGGCCAATGCCAGCATATCCGAAACTAAATCGGGATATTCAGAATTAATCGTAATGATGGTAATGGCATTCGAGGCTGCTTTTTGCTCACACCACGCATGATCTGTGAGGATTTCTTCGATGTTTTTCTCTACAATATTTACCCAACGTGGGTCGGTCGGTAATTTTAATTTTAATACAGCCATTTTTATTTATACAGTTTCGTCTGCAGTTCCAAAATAAATAGTAAAATTTTTTTCAGACTTTAGCTTTCCGACGTGTTAATCCATTTAAAAAACAAACATTGCCCTTTCACCCATCATTTCATTGACTTCATCGGCAACTTGTTCGATTAACGCTTCATTGGTGTGGTCGGCCAACACTCTGTCAATCAGGGCCACAATGGTTTCCATGTCTTCTTCTACCAAACCACGGGTTGTAATGGCTGGAGTTCCGATACGGATACCAGAGGTAACAAAGGGTGATTTGTCATCAAAAGGAACCATATTTTTATTGACGGTAATTTCTGCTTTTACCAAGGCGTTTTCTGCTTCTTTGCCAGTAATATTTTTATTTCTTAAATCAATGAGCATCATGTGATTGTCAGTGCCACCCGAAATCAAATCATAACCTCTCTTCATAAACGCAGCCGCCATGGCTTTGGCATTTTTTTGGACTTGCATTGAATAATGAAAAAATTCATCGGTGAGTGCTTCTCCAAAGGCAATGGCCTTCGCCGCGATGATGTGCATCAGAGGCCCGCCTTGATTTCCAGGAAATACAGCCAAATCTAACAATGAAGACATCATTCTTATTTCCCCTTTGGGCGTTGTGATGCCCCAAGGATTTTCAAAATCTTTACCCATCAAAATCATTCCACCTCTCGGTCCACGCAGGGTTTTGTGTGTAGTCGTCGTGATAATGTGACAATGTGGTACTGGATCATTCATTAATCCTTTGGCAATCAAACCGGCAGGATGCGAAATATCAGCCAGTAAAATGGCTCCAACACTATCGGCTATCATGCGAAAACGTTCAAAATCCATATCCCGACAATAAGCCGACGCGCCGGCAATTATAAGCTTGGGCATCTCACGACTCGCAATTTCCTGAATTTTATCATAGTCAAAACGTACAGTTTCCTTTTCTACCCCATAAAATACCGGATTGTAAAGCCTTCCCGAAAAATTAACCGGTGAACCATGCGTCAAATGCCCACCATGCGACAAATCAAATCCTAAAATTTTATCACCAGGTTTTAAGCAAGCATGGTAAACAGCAGTATTGGCTTGAGAACCAGAATGAGGCTGTACATTAGCGTATGCCGCTCCAAATAAAGCTTTGGCTCTGTCTATAGCGATTTGTTCTACCACATCTACTACTTCACAGCCACCATAATATCTTTTGCCCGGATAGCCTTCCGCATACTTATTGGTAAGACAAGATCCCGCAGCTTCCATGACTTGGTCGCTGACAAAGTTCTCAGAAGCAATAAGTTCTATTCCATGAATCTGACGCTCTTGTTCTTCAAGGATTAAATCGAAAATTTGTTGGTCGTGTTCCATTTTATGATATTTCATTAAAAACTGTCCAAAATTACAAAAATGGTTTGTTAAATTGACATATAATTATATATTTGATAAATGAATTTTCAACAGTTTAATCCACGCTAAAATGCTCATAACCGCAAACAACCCTAAAAGAAAATCCTGGCTTGAGGTGCCTTCAGACAGTGATTTTCCGATTCAAAATATTCCTTTCGGGGTTTTTCTAACTAAAGATGATGTGATTACTATCGGTACCCGTATAGGTGATTATGCCATTGATTTGGGTGCCTTACAACAACTGAACTATTTTGACGGGATCGAGCTGACCGATGATATGTTCATGCAAGATACGCTGAACGATTTTATTTCCGACGGCAAAAAAACATGGCGTTTGGTACGCAACAGGATTGCCGATTTATTCGACATCAAAAATCCGCAATTAAGAGACCAGCAAGACCACAAAGATATTGTAGTTTTTAAAATGGAAGATGTTGAAATGCAACTTCCGGTTCTCATCGGAGACTACACCGACTTCTATTCGAGTAAAGAACACGCCACCAATGTGGGCGCGATGTTTCGTGATCCGGCCAACGCACTGTTGCCCAATTGGCTGCACATCCCTGTCGGTTACCACGGAAGAAGTTCAACGATCGTACCTTCCGGAATTCCGGTGCACCGCCCAATGGGACAAACTTTACCCAATGGAGAAACCACACCCGTTTTCGGTCCGTCACGCTCCATCGATTTCGAACTCGAAACCGCTTTTATTACTACTGATGCCAATATCATGGGCGAAAATATTCCGGTACACGAAACTGAAGATTACATTTTCGGGATGGTATTGCTCAATGATTGGAGCGCACGAGACATTCAAAAATGGGAATATGTGCCACTCGGACCCTTTTTAGCTAAAAACTTTGCCTCTTCTATTTCTCCTTGGATTGTCACGATGGATGCTTTAGAACCTTTTAGAATCAAAGGCCCAACGCAAGACCCCAACCCGCTTCCCTACCTACAGCAAAAAGGAAAACACACTTTCGATATCAATCTAGAAGTAGCTATAGAACCTGAAAATGGCGAAGCAACCGTGGTTTCCAATTCCAATTTTAAATATATGTATTGGTCGATGAGCCAGCAATTGGCGCACCACACGTCCAATGGTTGTCGCGTCAATTCGGGCGATATGATGGGCTCTGGAACCATTTCCGGACCCACTCCAAACAGTTATGGTTCGATGTTAGAACTGACCTGGAACGGGAAAAATCCTATAAAGTTAAACGATGGAACTGAACGTAAATTTATAAACGACAACGATACCGTGATCATTAAAGGATTTTGCGAAAACAAAGAAGTCCGCATTGGTTTCGGAGAAGTCAGCAGCAAATTACTACCTCCTTTTGTGAGAAAATAAAACACCAATCATTTTAAAATAGCAAAGACCGTATTTGAAATTTAAATGCGTTTTTTGCTTTTGGGCGTTCCCTGACGGTCGGGCCTTTTGCACTCGCTTTTTTAAGAGACTTAAAAAGAGCTCAAACAATGCTTCAATCCCTAACGCAGCCTACAACTTCGATTTCAAATCTGCGGCATCAATTGCGTTATGTGACACATCATATACCGATACACCATTTTTTATCAACAACAATTGAGGCGACTGGTGCGCCACCTGAAATTTTTCCGCGATAGCGTTTGAAACTAAACGGAAAGCGATCAAATCTAAAAAATAAGGCGTAACTTTAAAAGAAAGATCAAAGTCATTTTCAAATTGTTTTAAAGCCATTCGGCTTACGCTGCATTGGGTACTGTGTTTAAAAATCAACACCGGCGTTTCTTTTGAATGAGCAATAAGGTCATCTAACTGATTCAAGTCGGTCAAATGGTTCCAAAGCACATTATTATTTTTGACGGGGCTTTGTTCTGAATTCCCAAAAATACTTTTAAAAATTGTCATATTGTCTTGAGTTTGCGACAGCTTGACTGAATTAATCTTTTGAAAATCAGTCGATGCCGTCATTTTGTCTTAATTGTTCCAATGGAATATAAATTGACCGTTGTGTGACAAAGTTAACCATTACTAAATAGAAACATAATAACAAAAACATAAAATGAACCTTAATATTTTTACGATCAAATCACAGGAAGCGCTTCAGCAAGCCCAGTTGCTCACGCAAAGTTACGGGCAACAACAAATAGAAAATGAGCACATCCTTAAAGCTATTTTTGAAGTAGATGAAAATGTAGCGCCTTTTCTTTTAAAAAAACTCAATGTAAACGTTCCGTTGTTCCAACAAATCTTAGACAACACCATCCAAAGTTTTCCTAAAGTTTCTGGAGGCGAAGTACTCTTATCCAGAACCGCTAGCAATACTTTAAATGAGGCCGAGATCATTGCGAAGAAAAGCAACGACGACTACGTTTCTATTGAACATCTAATTTTAGCCATCTTTGCCTCGAAAAGTAAAGTGGCACAAATTCTAAAAGACCAGGGCGTTACAGAAAAAGGCCTGAAAGCCGCGATAGACGAATTGCGAAAAGGGGAAAGAGTAACCTCTTCCTCGGCAGAAGAAAATTATAACGCCTTAAATAAATATGCCAGAAACCTTAATGAATTAGCGAAAAATGGCAAACTCGATCCCGTGATCGGCCGCGATGAAGAAATCCGACGCGTGCTTCAAATTTTAACCCGAAGAACTAAAAATAACCCGATGCTCGTCGGAGAGCCCGGAGTCGGCAAAACCGCCATTGCCGAAGGACTTGCCCACCGTATTGTTGATGGCGATGTACCCGATAACCTTAAAGACAAAATCATCTTTTCGCTCGATATGGGGTCTTTAATTGCTGGAGCAAAATACAAAGGCGAATTTGAAGAGCGACTCAAATCGGTGGTAAAAGAAGTCACCGCGGCAGAGGGCGATATTGTTTTGTTTATAGACGAAATCCACACCTTGGTTGGTGCAGGAGGCGGAGAAGGCGCTATGGATGCCGCCAATATTCTCAAACCTGCTTTGGCTCGCGGCGAACTGCGCGCCATTGGTGCAACGACCTTAGACGAATATCAAAAATATTTTGAGAAAGACAAAGCCTTAGAACGCCGTTTTCAAAAAATAGTCGTAGAAGAACCTGATACCGAAAGCGCCATTTCGATTTTGCGAGGTATCAAAGAAAAATACGAAACCCATCATAAGGTACAGATCAAAGACGACGCGATTATAGCAGCAGTCGAACTGTCGCAACGCTACATCACCAATCGTTTTCTTCCTGATAAAGCCATCGATTTGATAGACGAGGCGGCTTCAAAATTACGTATGGAAATCAATTCCAAACCAGAAGAATTAGACGTTTTGGATCGAAAAATCATGCAACTCGAAATCGAAATTGAAGCCATTAAACGAGAAAATGATGCTGCCAAACTAAAAGGACTTCGACTAGAATTGGCAAATCTTAAAGAAGATCGCAATGAAATTTACACCAAATGGAAATCGGAGAAAGACGTTGTTGATAACATTCAAACGATAAAAACTGAAATTGAAGATTTTAAATATGAAGCTGAACGAGCCGAACGCGATGGCGATTACGGAAAAGTTGCAGAAATTCGTTACGGAAAAATCAAAGAGGCACAAATCCGATTGGAAGACTGGCAAAAGCAACTCGTTGAAAACCAATCCGGAACGTCATTAATCAAAGAGGAAGTCACGCGCGAAGACATCGCCGAAGTGGTTGCCAAATGGACGGGCATTCCGGTCATGAAAATGCTGCAAGGCGATCGTGAAAAATTGCTAAAGCTGGAAGCCGAACTTCACAAACGTGTAGTAGGTCAGGAAGAAGCCATTGAGGCCGTCAGCGATGCCGTACGCAGAAGCCGCGCAGGATTGCAGGACATGAAAAAACCAGTGGGTACTTTTCTTTTTCTCGGAACAACAGGCGTTGGAAAAACAGAACTCGCCAAAGCATTGGCAGAATACCTGTTTGATGATGAAAATGCGATGACACGGATTGACATGAGTGAATACCAAGAACGCCATAGTGTAAGCCGTTTGGTGGGCGCACCTCCAGGGTATGTCGGCTATGATGAAGGGGGGCAACTGACCGAAGCCGTACGCAGAAAACCTTATTCTGTAATTCTGCTTGACGAGATTGAAAAAGCGCATCCTGACACCTTTAATATTTTACTCCAAGTGCTTGATGAAGGAAGACTAACCGACAACAAAGGCCGTTTGGCCGATTTTAAAAATACCATAATTATCATGACCTCCAATATGGGAAGTCAAATTATACAAGAAAAATTTGAGAATTTGAAGGGTGGAATCGAGGCGGCAACCGAAGCAGCAAGGATCGAAGTATTGGGATTACTAAAACAAACAGTACGTCCTGAATTTATCAACCGGATCGATGAAATTGTTATGTTTACTCCGTTGACCCAAGCCAACATCAGCCAGATTGTAGGATTGCAAATCAAAAATGTCACCAAAATGTTGGCATTGCAAGGGATAGCGATGAACGCGACGCCGGAGGCAATAACGTATCTTTCTCAAAAAGGGTACGATCCGCAATTTGGCGCAAGACCAGTAAAAAGAGTGATCCAGCGTGAAGTATTGAACGAATTGTCTAAAGAAATTTTGGCCGGAAAAATTACGACCGACAGTATTATTTTACTCGATGCTTTTGATGCTAAACTCGTTTTTAGAAATCAGACCGCATTGGCAAATTAATGTCGTAATTAAAAAAATATTTTCTACTCAACATTAATTTCTTATTTTTGAAATCTTTAAGTCGAATTACATCATGAAAAAACTAGTCTTGTTCCTTCTGTTTTCTACTGCAATTGCAAGAGCCCAAACTGCATCTACGGAAACGCCTTTGCCTGAAACTAGTGAAAAAACATACCGGTCGACCGAAGTTGATTTGAAGCCACAATTGAAAGATGGAATGTACAAACTATCTATGTTTATCAGCGAGAATTTTAAGTTTCAAAACGCGATTCAAAATAAAAAGATTACCATTTTTTCGAGCTTCATTATCGAACCCGATGGCACAATGACCGATGTCAAGGCTTTTTACATCAGTGTAAAAGACTATATCAAAAGTGATGTTGTTAAAATTGCCACTCAAGATCAAAAAATCAACGAAGCTGACCAGATAGAAACGATGAAGGGAGAAACTGTTCGCGTACTTAAATTGTTTAACACAACTTGGATTCCGGCAATGAAGGATGATAAAGCGGTGCGGTGTTTGTACAATTATCCCATCAATTTTAATATTGAGTAAATACAATCGGGTATCAATAAAAATGCTCCAGCCGAAAGACTGGAGCATTTTTATTTGGCATTTCTTTTTATTTTTCTCTGGTAAACAAGTAGGATTGTCCCTGAATCAAGGTACATTCTGTTTTTGTTTCATTGAACTGCATTTCGATTCCGCCCAAATCAAATTTAAAACGATCTTTTCCCGACACTTCGAGAGGAAATGCGCGTTGCCCCGTTACTTGTGCCATTAAGAGGCCGCTTTCTTCAGAGAATACAATTTTTATTGGTATGGTCTTGCTAGAAAATGTTCCAAAGTAGGAATCAAATATTACATCTTTTTCGACCTCATTTTTCCCCGCGATCCAACTATTATTGGTCACATTTGCGTCTGGAAAAACATGATCAGGATCTAAAGTGATACTGACAACTTCCTCATTGATTTCAGGCTTAAAAGTCCAGCTGGTATTGCGCATCCAAATTTCAACGGGCAATTTTATACGGGTCGTTTTACCGCTTTTGGTTTTGACATCGAGCACAACTGGCATTGCCATTTTTTCTAAATTATCAATTGTGATATTTATTCCCTTCGAAGGATCATTCTTTAGGTATTTGACTTTGGCAATCCCTTGATCTAGTCGCCAGTTGTTTAGAAACCAGCCTCTCCAAAACCAATTCAAATCTTCGCCACCCACATTTTCCATAGTTCTGAAAAAATCATCGGGTTGTGGATGTTTAAAAGCCCAACGCGCAATATAAGTTCTAAAAGCATAATCAAATCGTGCTTTACCAAGCACTTGCTCGCGTAACATTACCAAGCCCGAACCTGGTTTGTAATAGCATAAATTACCAATATTACTTTCTTTCATTCCGTCAGGGGTTGTCAAAATAGGCTCTAAATCAGCACGTGTCAAAGTGGCAGCGCTTTGGTTCATGTCGGGAATCGGTTGTTTGTATTCGCCATTATTAAAATCTTCGCCGCTCAACGAATTGATAAACGTATTAAATCCTTCATCCATCCATGCGTACAGGCGTTCGTTGGATCCAACAATCATCGGAAACCAGCTGTGTCCAAATTCGTGATCAGTCACGCCCCACAAGTCATCGCCTTGCGAATCATAGCCGCAAAAAACAATTCCAGGATATTCCATACCACCTTCATTACCTGCCACGTTCGTTGCGGCCGGATAAGGGTATTCAAACCAACGTTTAGAATAGTTTTCTATACACATTTTGGTATATTCAGTCGACCTGCTCCAGGCTTTGACCCGATCGCTTTCAACCGGATAGGCGGATATGGCCAACGATTTTTTACCACTTGGCAAATTAATTCTAGCGGCATCGATAATAAAAGCAGCAGAAGAAGCCCAGGAAACGTCCCTAGCGTTTTTAATCTTAAACTTCCAAGTTAAGGTTGGTTTTGAGGTCGGTCGCGAACTCAAATTCGTCACTTCCGCAGCAGATCTGATGATGACGGTTTTTTCACTTTGTTTGGCTTGCATCCAACGCTGTTGTTGTTCTGTTGTATACACTTCTGACGAATTTTGTAACTCACCAGAACAAACCACGATATGGTTTGAAGGAGCGGTAATGTTGACGTCGAAATCGCCGTATTCAAGATAAAACTCGGCGCCAATGTAGGGGTTGGTATTCCATCCTCTAACGTCATCATAAACACACATCCTCGGATACCATTGCGCAATGGTGAAAATCTTCCCGTTTTTTGTGTCTAGTATTCCAGTTCTATCTGATCCGTACTTTGGTGAAATGAAGGAGAACGCGATTTTAAGTTTTAAAGTGCCACCATTGCCGTTCAGATCTTTTGGAAGCTGCAACTGCATGCGAGAGTCGGAGATGGTAAAAACCACATCACTTTCTGTTGATTTTCCTTTGATTGTCGAAATGATTTTGACTGATTTTATTTTAAATCCACCTTCGAAAATTTCGCCCTTGGCTCCTCCTCTACTGCCAACGATTGGAATTACGGCATTGTTGCGCGAATCAGATTTGAAAGCATTTTGCTCTAAATTCATCCATATGAAAGACAATTTTTCGGGACTATTATTGGTGTAGGTTAAAATTTCGGTTCCGGTAATTTCACTGTTGCTCTCATTTAAACTAGCCGTCAGCTGATAATCCGCTCTGTTTTGCCAGTATTTCGCGCCAGGCTGGCCATCGGCTGATCGGGTATCGGTACCATTTTTTGAGTAAAAATCAGGGCTAAAGGCTTCATAATAATTGTACTTGGAAGCAGTTGGCGTTTGCTGAGCCATGAGAAGAACCGGAAAACAAAAAGACAAAAAAGCAGCTTTAAAATAAATACTTTTCATAAATAGCATTAGGTGTTTGGTGTGATAGCGATAAGACGTTTTGCATTATTTAAAGTTACAGCCTAGGCCGTCAAATTTTTATAACTCTAAAATTTGAAGCGTAAAGATAGAAAAAGAAGCGGTAAAAGTTTCGCAATGCTCGAAGAAGCCATAAAAAAACACCAAAAGTTAATGGCGTTTTTTTATATATTCAGATTTGTATTTGTAAGCCTATTTTTTTGCGGAAATTCTCCAAATGGTATTGGTTTTATCGTCTGTCAGCAACAAGGCACCATCAGGGAGGACAATTACGCCAACTGGCCTTCCGTAGACCTCATCTTTATTAGGGTCGACTATGAAACCAGTAAGAAAATCTTCTGCTGGTCCGGAAGGTTTTCCGCCTTTAAAAGGAACAAAAATCATTCGATATCCCGATAATATGCTCCTGTTCCAGGATCCATGCTGGGCAATAAAAGCACCATTCCGATACTTTTCCGGAAAAGCAGTTCCGGTGTAAAATGCCAAACCCAACGAAGCAGTATGCGCGACCAAAGCAAAATCAGGAACGACGGCGCTTTTAACTAATTTAGGCTTTAATTGTTTGACCCGTGTATCAATATGCTGTCCGAAATACGAATAAGGCCAACCGTAAAAGGCATTTTTCTTTACCGAAGTGAAATAATCAGGAACCAAATCATCACCCAATTCATCGCGTTCATTAACGACCGTCCATAGAGTCTTTGTACCGGGAGCCCATCCCATCCCTACAGGATTACGCAGTCCTGACGCAAAAACTTTAAAGTCAGATCCATCCGGATTCATCTCTAATATTGCGCCTCGGTGCTTTTCATTATCAAAGCCATTTTCGGCAATATTTGATCCTGATCCGACGGCTATGTAAATTTTGGTATTGTCGGCGTTGGCCAATAAGTTTCTTGACCAATGGCGGTTGTGTTTTCCTGCAGGCAGGCTGACAATTTTTTGCCCTTTTCCAACGATTTTAGTCTGCCCAGGCGTGTAAGGATAGCGCAATACCGCATCCGTATTACCCACGTACAACCACTTTCCGATCACCAACATGCCAAACGGCTGGTGTAAATCTTCGGTAAGAAATGTCGTTCGCAGTTCTGGAATACCATCATTATTTTCATCGCGCAGAAGCGTAATAACGTCAGCACTATTTTTGAGGTTATTGGATTTCCCTGCTCCAATAATTGCTGCGCCCAATTGCTTCGGCAGACTGTAGTTAGAATTACTCTCTGCTACCAAAATATCACCATTTGGCGTGACATACATCCATCTCGGATTTTCAAACCCTTCAGCATACTTCCCAACGGTAAATCCGGGAGGTGCAACGGGAGTACGCCCATCCTTCCACCCGATCACTTTAGAGTAATTGCCTACAGATTTGCTGGGGGCGGGCAGCGGATGGGTTTGTACATCGCTTTGAGACCAACAAGTCGCGGTGGTTACAAGAATTATAATGCAAGCTATTATTTTCATACGTGAATATTATTATTATTTACCAGTGACCTGCTCCAAAAAAAAGGACAATTCATTCAGAACTGTCCTTTCCATTTTTTAAAGTGTTGCATTAGAATCCACTGTCAAAAAACTTTTCATTATCATTTGTAGACAAATTTATTTCATCTTCCGAATCATCATTTTCATCATTCAATCGTTCTCTTTTACCCAATTGCCTGTCGTCTTCATTCGAATAAGTGTGCTGGTAGTGCTGACTGGTTATATTGTAAGAGCGATTGCCACTATCGGTAGCGTCTTCTTCAGCATCAAAACTATCAGATCTTTTAGGGTTATTGCCCGACGGATCATTTGGATTCGTGATATCGTGGTTGTTGGGATTCTCGTTTAAATTCGAATTTTGATATGCCTCATGAGTATATCGATTTTCATTGCCTCGGTCATTCTCAGTGTTATCTTCCATCGTTGTTATAATTTAATGATAACTTGCAGCATTCATTTTAGATTCCAAAATAAGACTTCCTTTAGTCCCAGAATTTGTAGCTTTTTTATCCTCCACTTTAGGTCTGATGGATTTCATTTCTGTAGTTTTACCCACTTTCGAATTTTGAGTTGCCATGATATATGGTATTAATTAGTTGTAATGTAAAATTAAAATATTCTCAAAGCCAGGCGTTTATGTTATTCTGTCATATCCTTATAACATTTACAGATTAATTATATAAGGTATTTTAGAAATGCTGTAAGCCATGTATGAGATAGAAATTTAAACTTTATGGATCAATTTTATTAATTTAAAAATATTTACATGAGAGCCATTTGGACAGGCGCAATCAGCTTCGGATTAATTAATATCCCGGTCAAATTATATTCGGCGATACAAGAAATTACGCTCGATTTAGATATGCTCGATACTAAAGATCATGGAAATATTAAATTCATCAGGGTCAATGAAAATACCGGCAAAGAAGTCGTATATGCCGATATTGTAAAGGGTTACAAATTAGACGAGAAATATGTCATTTTGGAAGCAGTCGATTTTGAAACTGCTGATTCTGAAAAGACAAAACTCATTGAAATTGTTAATTTTGTAGCTGAGAAAGAAATTGACAGCATCTATTACGAGCAGCCGTATTATGTAGAACCCGAAAAAGGCGCGATGAAAGCCTATGCATTGCTAAGAGATGCGTTGCGGAACTCGGGAAAAGTTGGTATTACCACATTTGTATTGCGCAACAAAGAAGGATTGGCGACGCTAAAACCCTATGAAGATGCAATTGTACTGAACCGCATCCGATTTACACAAGAAATACGCGACCTAGGCGATTTAAAACTACCAAAAGTCACGCAAACTAAAACCAAAGAAATTGAGATGGCCAACAAACTCGTAGAACAGTTGACCGAAAAATTTGACATTACTGCTTTTAAAGATACGTATACCGAAAAATTGCTCGAAATTATTAAAAATAAAACCAAGGGGAAGAAATCTGCACTACCTAAAATGAAAGTAGTACACAAACAAAGCGATGATTTGATGAGCATGCTCAAAGCTAGTCTAAAAACCAAAAAAAGTAAAATCTTCTTAAACTGAAGTATTTAATTTTTTTATTATTTTCTCAAGATTGGCTCCTTTTCCCAAGACTGGTTTCCACAAATCACCTTTTAGAGCTAAGCGTTCGGGAATATTGCTGATTGTAAATTGCAAAGGCGATAATTTAAAATTTACCTCATCCCATTCGAGTGGCGTTGAAACTGTAGCCCCATTTTTGGGGCGAACCGAATAGGCTGAAGCCAAAGTCTGCCCTGCCCGGTTTTGCAAAAAGTCAATATAGATTTTATGGTTTCTTTTGCTGACAGTTCTTTCAAGACTCGTCGTGTCAGGCAATCTCGAATGTACCTCAGCAGCAATCAATTCGGCAAATATTTTAACTGTATCATAATTGTATTTTGCATTCAATGGGATGTAGATATGCAACCCTGTAGCACCGGAAGTTTTGCAATAACAATTGGTCTCCAATTCATCCATGATAGATTTTACGGTTAATGCCGCCTGTACCACTTCCTTAAAATCATCTTTTCCCGGATCCAGGTCAATCACAACCCAATCAGGCTTCTGCATATTTTTGATTGTAGAATTCCATGGATTGAATTCGATACAGCCCAAATTGACCATGTAGAGCAAGGTCGCCTTATCGTTACACAACAAATAATTGATGGTTTTATGATTAGATTCAGAAACCACTGCATGGGTTTGGAGCCAAGTTGGCGACTGTGCGACATCAACGTCCTTCTGATAAAAACTAGCTTTGTCGATTCCGTTTGGAAACCGATTCATTGACTGCGGCCGGTTTTTTAGATGAGGCAGAATGTAGTCGGCAACTACCTCGTAATAATTTAAAATATCGCCCTTCGTGATACCCTCTTTTGGAAAATATACTTTGTTTTGGTTGGTTAAATGAAGTAGCACTTTTCCGATCTTTAGGTCGCGGTTGTTGTTTAAAACGAGTACTTCTTTTTCGACTTGTTGACTGTTGCTTTGGTTTTTTTTCTCACCCAGTTTAAAATCGAACGCAACCGATTTGGCGTCTTTATCAACCCGCAAACCCAAAAAAACGGGATGCCTTAAATGTTGGTTTTGGGTCCATTCGGTAAATTTCACTTGGCAAACCAATTCCGGTCGCAACCATTGCACTTTACTCGTCAATTTGATTTTTTCGTTCAATGGCGATTCGCTTTGCTGGAGCGAATCGAATTTCGCAAACAATGATTTTAATGTCGATTCGTTAAATCCGGTACCACAATTACCGATATATTGCCACGTTTTCCCTTTATATTGTGCTAAAATCAAAGCGCCAAAATAATTTCTAGAACCTTTAGGCTCGGTATAACCCACTATGACAGCTTCGTCGTTTTTGGTGTTTTTAATCTTAAGCCATTCTCTACTTCGTCTTCCCACGCGGTAAGGACTGTTGGCATCTTTAGCGATAATGCCTTCAAAATTATGTTGGATGGCATACTCAAAAAAGGCATTGCCACTTTCTTCGACATGCTCGGCGAAATGCACTGTCTTCAAGTTTTGCTTGTTAAGCAACATCTTTAAAAGTTCTTTTCTCTCGCGTAAGGTTAGTGCTGTGGTATCATGCCCGTCAAGGTTTAAAATATCGAATACATAATACTTCAAAATACCTTTTTTTGTTTTTTGAAAGCTTTGCAACAACTGAAAATTAGACTGTCCATTTTCTTCAATGACAACTTCACCATCAAGAACAACATCATGAGGCAGTTGCTTTAAGTCGGTAGCAATCGATTCAAATTGGGTGGTAAAAGAAAGTTTATTTCTACTAAAAAGCTGTACTGCTTTTTTCTCCACAGTAGCAATGGTTCGGTATCCATCATATTTAATTTCAAAAAACCAACTCTTGCGATTAAAAGACTTTTCTGAATTTTCGGCCAACATCGGTGGAGTAAAGCGGATTTTTTCCTCCTTAGACTTGTAGCGTATTGAAGTCTTTTTTTCTTCTTCTTTTGCAGCAGTAGCTAATTCATTCTTTTTTTCTAATTCTTCTAGTGTCACTTTGGTCAATACCGATTTGTCATTCCTCAAAATATCGGCCTTGCTGGCAAACTGGTCTTCCTTTTTAAGCAATAGCCAAGCATTTTCTTGTTTGCCTTTAAGTCGAATAAGAGAAAAGGCGCCCTTTAATTTTTTTCCTTTCAACACCAAGCTAAGATGTCCTTTTTGTAGCCCTTCAAGTAAAGCTTTTTTTGTCGGCTGCTCGTCTTTAGTCATGATGTAGGTACCGTTATCCCAAACGATTACATTGCCCGCGCCATAGTGGCCTTTTGGAATATTGCCTTCAAAATCTTTATAGTCATACGGATGGTCTTCTACCATCATAGCCAAACGTTTTTCACCAGAATCCATTGACGGACCTTTAGGAACCGCCCAACTTTTCAACACACCATCCATTTCGAGACGAAAATCATAATGCAAATGAGAGGCAGCGTGCTTTTGCACCACAAAAACAAGTTTTCTAGTCGACTTCTTTTTCTCGCCTATCGGTTCAGCGGTAGCTTCAAAATTGCGTTTTTTATTATATCTGCTTAAACTCATTTTATAAATTTTAAGCGTTACAGTCCCGGCACTATGGACTTACAGTTCCTTCAATTGAATCATCGTACGTCTCACCAATCACCGCGCCGACCATCCTTTTAATCATAGCAACGGCCATTCCATGTTTTGTGTCCCAATAATAGCCCTCTTTTGGGGTGACTTTAATCACGGTAATACGCGGATCGTTTACGCCTTCGGTAAACCAAGTTTTAAGCATTGGATTCCAGAGTTCCGTTATTTTATTTTTATCTGTTGAAATGCTGCCGCTACCGTAAAGGGTTAAAAAATTACTATAGCCTGAGCCAAAAAGCATCTGAACCGCAGGATCGGCTTTCAATTGCTGGTTTTTATAACTATCTGCTGCACTTAGGAACCAAAAGTTACCGTCATTGTCAATATTTTGGGGAGACATCGGGCGCGTGGCAAATGCCAAACCATCTTCAATTTTTGTACAGAAAAAACAACTGCCTGCATTTTTGGCCAGATCTTTTATCTTATCAAGCGCTTCTTGTCCGATCAAATCTTTAAAGTTCTCTTCAGGTTGGTTTTGATTGATACTATCCATTTAATTTTATTTTAAATTTGTTAAAATTACAAGTCTGCCTCTATATAAAAGTTATGAGATTATGGCGTTTTTTTGTCATATTTTAAGTTTAAAATCATGGTTATTTTAACTTTTGTTTCGGTATACTATTAATTTGCTTTTGTAACTTTAAAAATTACAAATTAGATAAAAATCTATGTCTGAAAGAATCCGTGAAAAGCTTAAAATCCTCGCTGACGCTGCTAAATATGATGTATCTTGTTCGTCAAGCGGAAGCAACAGAAAAAATACAAATAAAGGTTTAGGCGATGCAAGCTCATCCGGCATTTGCCATACTTATACCGAAGATGGCCGGTGTGTATCACTACTCAAAATTCTTTTGACCAACCACTGTATTTTTGACTGTGCCTTTTGTGTGTCACGGAAAAGCAATGATGTACAGCGTGCCGCATTTACTGTTGAAGAAGTTGTAGAACTCACGATGAGCTTCTACCGTCGCAACTACATCGAGGGGCTTTTCTTGAGTTCCGGGATTTTTAAAAATGCCGATTACACGATGGAACGCTTAGTGCGGATCGCTAAGAAGTTGCGGTTGGAAAATAATTTCAATGGTTACATTCACTTAAAAACTATTCCGGGTGCAAGTGAAGAATTGTTGACCGAAGCAGGCTTGTATGCAGACCGAATGAGTATTAATTTAGAGATGCCCACGGAAGCGGGACTTAAATTATTGGCACCTGAAAAATCTCATGATGATGTAAAAAAACCGTTGGCCTTTATCAAAAATAGTATCATTGCGCTACAGGATGAAAAGAAAATAATCAAACACGTTCCAAAGTTTGTCCCGGCTGGCCAAAGTACGCAAATGGTTATCGGAGCGACGCCTGAAACCGACATGGAAATTATGTACAGCGCCAACGAATATTATAAGAATTACGACCTCAAAAGAGTGTATTACTCAGGCTATATTCCGATTAGTGATGACAGTCGCCTGCCTTTGATCGGCAGTCAGCCACCGCTGCTTCGCGAGAATCGACTGTACCAAACTGATTGGTTGATGCGATTTTATGGATTTCAGGTACAAGAAATTTTAAATCTAAAAAATCCACACCTCGAAGTAGACATTGATCCAAAACTGGGATGGGCTTTGCGCAACATGGAATTATTTCCTGTAGATATCAATACGGCCGATTACACCATGATTTTACGAATTCCGGGTATCGGCGTTGGTTCAGCCAAAAAAATTGTAATGGCCAGAAAGTTTGGCAAACTGAGGACCGAACAACTGCAAAAAATTGGCATTGCTTACAACAGAGCAAAACATTTTATTCGGTGTGCCGATAGTGTTTTTCAGTTGAATACCCCCGATGCGTTGAAAGTAAAACACGCCATTCTCTCTGAAAGCAATAGCAAATATCTTAAAATCCCACAAAACCAGTTAACGCTTTTCTAAATGACAACCTACCTTTTTGACGGCAGCTTCGAAGGATTGTTGACGGCTGTTTTTGAATATTATGAGAGAAAACCAGGCTCTATACAGTTGGTAAGTGAAAATGATCACCAGCCATCGCTTATGGATGACACTTTTGAAGTGGTATCTGATGAGGCTAAAGCAAAAAGAGTGTGGACCGGTTTAAAAAAGAAATTATCAGCCGACTGGCAACAGCGATTTTACAAAGCGTTTCTCTCGGAAGAGGCCACTACTTTTCAACACCTATTCGATTTTGCATGCTATATTTTTGATCAGCCTCCGGGGGCAGAACAGAATTTTGGGCATCCAGCGGTAGTAGCTATCTCAAAAATGGATCGCAGTGTGAATCGCGAAAGACACCGAATGAAAGCCTTCATTCGATTTGAAGAAACTACCGACGGGATTTTTTACGCGGCGGTAGAACCTGATTTTAATGTGTTGCCGTTAATCGCCTCTTTCTTTAAAAACCGCTACGCCGATCAACGCTGGATTATTTATGACCTGAAACGAAAGTATGGTTTGTATTATGATTTGCAACAAGTAACCGAAATACAATTACAATATTTACCCGAAGTTAAAAGTAAGTCGAATTTGCCGGAAGCGATTTTACAAGATAAAGAACAATTGTATGCATTATTATGGAAAGACTATTTCAAAAGTACCAACATTCCTGCCAGGAAAAATATGAAATTGCACCTGCAGCACGTACCCAAACGCTATTGGAAATATCTCACAGAAAAACGGTAGATAGATACAATCAACATCAAAACCGTAAGAAGAACAAAAAACCTTCCCCACCTCTATTTTTAATGTATTGCAATTTTAATTAGCCAGTAAGACTATGTAGGCATCGCTTTTTTCCACAAACAATACTATTTTTTTTTACATTCGCATGCAATTCAAAAAGCCCTGTAGTTCAACGGATAGAACAAAAGTTTCCTAAACTTTAGATCCGGGTTCGATTCCCGGCAGAGCTACAATTAATCCTAGCGTGTCGGCTGTTTGGGTGCTGTTCCGCTGCCATTGCCGTTTATAACGTCGGGCCGTGTACCATTTACGGTTCCAGAAGAATTGTTAATGATCATATTTCCGGGCGCTTGTTTCGCTCCAGTTCCAGCGTTATCTGTGTTGGTGTTGACCGGCTCAGAATTATGGAGTACCTGACTTCCGGTGGTTGTTTTGTTGGATGAACGGCTAACTGTATCTCGGGAACTTCTTTCGAATCTCGCTTTTTCAGTAGCAGGAACTGATACTTTTACCAGGCTTTTACCTCTTTTATGCATTATTGCTTTTTTATTATATTGCTGCGCCGAAACAAGCGTGACTGATAACATGAATATTAGTAGTGTGAGTATATTTTTCATAATAGATTTATTTTATTAAATAAAAAAAGGACTTTGCAAAACAAGCAAGGTCCTTTTTGATTAGGATAGTGGTGAAATTTATCAGGTCTCACTAAAAACTTGAGCGATCGGTGTCCAAATCAGCCTCTCCTTGATCATTGTCGTCCGAATCTCCGTCTGAATCATAATCGTCTTGCTCTAAGTCTTCGTCTTCACGATCTTCTTCATTGTTACGATCAGCATTAGTATCGTCAGGCGTTCCATACCGCTGGTCCTTGTCTAAATTTCCAGCTAAGTTACCGTCTATCTGATCTTCTATTTGAAAACTTTGGTTTTGTCCAAAATTATCATTGCTATTTTCCGCTTCCATAATAATTTACTTTTTGGCGTTTTTAGCGGTACTTTTTGTTGTACTTGCTTTGGCAGTTGTTTTTTTATCTGCGGTAGCACTTTTAGCACCAGATTTGGTGTCTTTTAAATCTGTAGTTTTCATAATGATATGTTTTAAATTGTTATAATAATTCAAAGTTAGTTGCTGCTCAAAAGGATATAGTTATACTTTAAACATTTATAGTTATATTTTACAAACAAAATCAAATCAATGGTTCATAAAATTTTGAATCGAAAAAAGCCACAATACTGTGGCTTTTTCATAAACTGTAATAAACTATTTGTTTTTGGCAGACGTTATGGTTTCGACACCAATTTGCCAGTTTGAATTATTTTATCCTCAGACATGATTTTATAAAAATACACCCCGGCAGGCAAATGACCCGCGGGAATTGTATTCTCTTCTTGCGCTAAAACCGCATGCATGACCAAGCGTCCCAATACGTCATACAACGAGAGCGTCGACTTTTCATCGTGCTGTTGGTTCCATTGTATCGTTAGCGTTGCTTCAAAAGGGTTGGGATAAACGGCTATGCGCTCGCTATTTGCGGTGGGTCCGTTTAACCCCAACGGGACGCACCCAGCTGGCATTGTCGCAGTAATGGCAGTGGTTGTTAACGCACCTGTTGTAGAAAAGGCACGACCATCTAATACAACTCCGGTTGAAAAATCAACAGCACCGTTGTTTCCAATAATGGTTCCTTTAAAAGAGGAGTAATCACTAATTGAAGTGGCGCCTTCTATTTTCCAATACACATTTTTTGATTGTGCGCCGTTTGTCAATATAACATTCGCATAAGTACTTGTTGAAAGTGCGCCATTAATTTTAATGACAAAAACCGCGTCACTATTGCCTTGGGCATTTAGGTAAAGTGTGTTGGTAAATACTGTCGCTGCGTCAAGCAAGTAGGTATGTGGTGTGAGGACCAAATCGTTACCAAAAGCAGCAGGGTATAGCAATTTAATGTCTTCAGTCAATACATTCAAATAATCGTAAGCAACCATAAGGTCAGAAGCTGCCTGAGCGGTAGAGGTGTCTGGCTGGGAGTGAATTGTTCCTGTAACATTTACCGCATTAAATCCGGTAGTCAAGCCTGAGTTTGTGCCGACGTCGCCAGTAACATAAGTAATGCCGTCATTCATCACCGGGCCACTGCCTGAAAACAAAGCATAGCAAGCTGCTGTACCTAATACAGGCGCTGTTGGGCCATTGAGTACCGGACTGCCGCATCCAATCGGAGTGTAAGACAGCACGCCATCAACACTTACAGCACCGGTAGTCGAAAGAGCCCGACCTTCTAGTGTGTTGTTGGTATTCATATTGATTGCTGCATTGTGCGCGATAATGGTGCCCTTCATCGACGTGCCTGCAGACAGACTCACTAATCCTTCTATCTTCCAAAAGACGTTACAAGCTTGAGCACCATTTGTCAACAGCACTGCTGCATTGGCATTGGATGAAAAAGCGGCTTCAATCTGTACAATAAACACGGCATTGGGATTGTTTTGCGCATCCAGAGTCAAATTTCCGTTCAGCACAGTAGCAGCCGATATAAAATATACACCAGCATTCAAAACCTGACCATTTCCCAATAGCGGAGCCGGAAAGAAAGTAGGAATTGCACTGTCTAACTGATTATAGGCTAAAAGCAAATCGGTCGCGCATTGTGCTGTCGCACCATCATTGTCGTGCATAACACCGTCGATATTGCCAAAACCAGTGCTTAAACCATTATTTGTTCCCACATTACCGGTTAAATGCGATATGCCTGAGTTGGTTACGGCACCATTGGTCGAAAATAGCACAAAATTGGCGGCGGTTCCCAATACAGGAGTTTGTGAAAGCGTTAAAAGCGGCAACACCATGATAAGTGTGGTGAAAGCGTAAAGTAATTTAGTTCTCATATATATATAGGTTACATTGCAAATGGATTTCTGCAACGGTCGCAAGGTGGTGTTCATTCTCGTCATTAGTGTTATAGCATTTTATTTATAAGTTATGGAATTGCGCTGATATAAAAGATAAAAAATGATAATGAGATTCTATAAAAACAGCGTTACAAATTTCTTACGGCTGTTCAATATTATGCTAAAACAAAAATTGCAACGCTAATTCCAGAAATTAAAGCTCGTGAAAATGCTTCAAAAGCTTTTGTCCCATCGACGGGTACTTATAGTAAATAGGTATCCCTTCGATAGGTCGCCAAAGTCAACGCTATTCATTTCTACGATACCTCTGGCAACTTGCAGAATTAATGCGTTGACAATGCGGTATGCGTTTCCTTAAGTTACATGCGATACTGAGGTTTTTACGGGTTGGGATAAAAAATGAAAACTGCCGCCGTCGTCGCATTTCCATTTCCAGAAGCTGCGAAACAACTTCCCAAATTACCATGAGTAACAATGGCAGCGGAATTCCAATACACCGGAAACCGCAGTATCGGGTGCAATAACTGCAAAGGGACCTACAGTGCTATTTGCTTGCAAACATATCATCACATTGTTGGATGGAACTCAATTATAGCTTAGTTTCCTGGTGGTCTATCCCCAACCCAGCATCTGCTTTGATTTCTGGATATCTGACAGCCAATCCGGGATTTACATTAGACGATTATTGGATACGAAAAGTTTTCCATCAATCATTGAGCGTTCAGGAAAGCTACCAACATTTTTATGTGTAGAGGTTGAGTTGCGGCTAGTCGGAAATTGCTGTCTACGCCATTCAAGCAGTTCTGATTATGTGATAGATTTTAATTTATTAATACTACAAGATAATCTGTTTTTTAAAAATACCTCCTTATCATTAATTTAAAATTCCCATTCTGAGGTTGCGTGATAAATACTGCTAATTTCCCTGAACTGTCTTTCATTTTTAAAACGGGCCTTGGGTTTTGAGTGATACATAAAATTATGCAATTTTTTTAAATTATTCTGTAATTAATAAGTTTTAAAAGAAATGCAATTTTGTAATATATAAATTAAAAAATCTTTTTATCGTGATACAATTAAAAAAATAATGCAACTATTTAAACACCAAAACATCTGTAAATACGACATTTACAAACCAAAAAATACACCTTGATTATTCTTTGGTTCGTTAAAAAAATATTCGAAATTCTAATTATCACTAAATAAAAAAAATCCTATGAGCAATACTGAAAATCTCAACAACAAAGAAGCCATCGACAAATTAAAAAGTTTGGTCGATGAAATAAAAATCTGTCTTTTCTGCACTAATCTTAAAACAGATGATGGCGCGACCTGCACACCAATGTCAGCAATAAAAGTGTGCGACCAAGGTAATATCTGGTTTTTTAGTGAAAAGGACAGCGAAAAAAACAGGGCGATTGTAGCAGATAAAAAGGTGCAACTCTTTTTCTCTCATCCCGCAAAAGGCAGTTACCTGGTTGTAAACGGTGAAGCAGAAATAATTTTGGACAAAGCAAAAATTGAGGAATTATGGACGCCTGTAGCCAAAATTTGGTTTAAAGAAGGAAAAGACGATCCTTCTATTTCCATAATAAAAGTGATCCCAACAAACGCCTATTACTGGGATACCGAGGGCAACCAAATGATAAACTTTTTTAAAATGATTGCCTCTGTCGCTACAGGAACAAATTTAGTTACAAGTACTGAAGGCGCAATAAGCATCTAAAGAAAAAATAATTAAAAAAAATAAAAAAATGAGCTTCATTAAAACAACATCAGGAAATGCAAAAACCTCCATAAATATTTTTTATCAGGAATACGGCACAGGCAAACCGGTACTGTTTATTCATGGTTGGCCATTAAATCATGAAATGTGGGAATACCAATTGGCGGAACTACCGAAACATAATCTAAGATGCATCGCTTATGACCGAAGAGGTTTTGGAAAATCGGATCGGCCTTGGGAAAGGTATGATTATGATACTCTTGCCGAGGATTTAAATGAATTAATTACACAATTAAATCTCTCCGAAGTTACACTTGTGGGCTTTTCAATGGGTGGAGGAGAAATTGCCCGGTACATTGGAAAATATGGAACCGAAAAAATTGAGAAAGTTGTTTTAATTAGCTCCGTAACACCATACATGCTCAAAACCGATGACAATCCCGAAGGTGTCAAAAAAGAAATGTTTGACGATATGGTGGATAAAATATCTGCTGACCGTCCAGAATTTCTTAAAGAATTTGGCAAACAATTCTACGGAGTCGATATGTTAAATCAACCCATCAGCAAAGCCATGTTGCAATGGAATCAAATGCAATGCTTAATGAGTTCCTCAAACGCGACTGTTGATTGTTTGCGGTCCTTTTCGGAAACTGATTTTAGAACCGATTTGAAAAAAATTGATATTCCTGTTCTAATTATTCATGGCGATGCTGATAAAACTGTTCCTGTCAATATATCAGGAGATAAAACAGCAGCACTTCTTCCTCATGCTAAATATATTGTCTACGCTAATGCACCGCATGGCTTATTTATCACAGAAAAAGAAAAACTAAACGCGGACTTGCTGAATTTTATATCTAAGGAAGATTCAGTTTATCAATCTACGGAAGAACAAAAATCAAACACTTTCAGTTTACATAATTAACAATTTAAATATGAAAGCATTAGTTTATTATGGCGCATACGATGTAAGAGTTACAGAAATGCCAGATGCAAAAATTGAAATGCCCACCGATGTGCTGGTAAAAATAACTTCCGCAAATATTTGTGGCTCCGACCTGCACATGTATGAAGGTCGCACTGACATGGCGCAAGGAAATATACTTGGCCATGAAAATATGGGCAAGGTGGTTGAAATAGGAAAAGCTGTAACACAAATTAAAGTTGGAGACATCGTTTGCATGCCATTTAATATTGGATGCGGACATTGCCAAAATTGTGAAAGAGGCCTTACCGGTTATTGTCTTACCATGAATCCCGGATTTGCGGGTGCCGCTTATGGCTTTGCAGGAATGGGCCCGTATAGTGGCGGACAAGCAGAATATTTAAGAGTGCCTTATGGTGATTTTAATTGCTTAAAGCTTCCTGAAGATGCTGTTGAAAAAGAAAACGATTACGTGATGCTGTCAGATATCTTCCCTACAGGTTACCATGCAACCGAATTAGCCCGAGTAATGCCCGGAGATTCGGTAGTTATTTATGGTGCAGGTCCGGTTGGTTTAATGGCGGCACTTTCTGCAAGTATTAAAGGGGCATCAAAAATTATGGTGGTAGATAATAATAAAGAAAGATTAGCACTGGCAGAAAAAATGGGAGCAATTCCCATTGATTTTTCCAAAGCGCCCGCAGTTGATCAGGTACTTGAATTAACAAAAGGCCTGGGTGCTGATAAAGGCTGCGAGTGTGTCGGCTACCAGTGCTGCGATAAGCATGGGACAGAACATTCCAACATTACCATGAATGAATTGGTTATGTCAGTGAAAGCCACAGGTTGCATTGGTGTGGTTGGTGTATTTGTTCCTAAAGATCCTAAATCAAAAGAACCATTACAACAAGAAGGTAAAATGGCTTTTGATTTCGGAAATTTTTGGATGAAAGGGCAATGTATCTCAACTGGTCAAGCCAATGTAAAATCATACAATCGCCAACTGTCCACACTTATTTCGGCAGGTAAAGCCATTCCTTCACAAATTGTTTCACATGAGCTTTCTTTAGAGGATGCTCCTGACGCTTATAAACATTTTGACAAACGTGATAACGGATGGACAAAAATTATTTTAAAACCAGAAATTAAATCGTCTCACAAAATTGCTACGGAAAAGTAATAGTATAATTAACATAAAAACAAAAAAAATGGAAAACGAAAAAACAATTGCAGCGCTCAACACACTTGTCACCATCAACAACGACAGAATTGAAGGTTACGAAACAGCAAGTAAAGAAACTGAAGAGCAAGATTTGAAAACACTCTTTGCACAATTCTCTTCGACGAGTCAAAAATGCAAACAGGAATTAACGAGTGAAGTCAACAAGTTAGGCGGAACAGTAGCAGAAGGCACATTGACTATTGGAAAATTCTTTCGTGTGTGGATGGATGTAAAAGCAGCACTCACAGGCAAAGACCGCAAAGCTATCCTTAACTCTTGTGAATATGGCGAAGACCAGGCTAAAGAAACTTACGAAAAGGTATTGGAAGATGACATAGAAAACTTAAATCTAGAACAACAAACCATGATTAAAGCACAGCACACATCATTAAAGGCCGATCATGACAAAGTAAAATCCATGAGGGATTTAGTTTCGGCTGATTGATAAAAACCCAATCTATAAGAATAGGCATAAGAATTTATTTATGCCTATTCTCATATACAAAACGAATAAGGGAATAAAACAAGTACTACTAAAAAAACGGTAATAAAAGTGACGCGCGAATTAAAAAAGAAAAGTTACCCGCTGGAAAATCCGACACAATTATAACATAACGAAAACAAGCTATTGCCATTGCTTAGAGTAAAGCAAAAAATATTAAAAAAATAAGCCAATGTGGAAAGAAGAAAACAATCAACTCAAACGCAGCTTCGAGTTCAAGGACTTTGTAGAAGCTTTTACTTTTATGACCGAGGTAGCCTTTGCAGCCGAAAAAATGGGTCATCATCCAAACTGGGGTAATGTCTACAACAAGGTTGATATTGCGCTGTTTACACATGAT
>JACMOK010000039.1 GCA_014378065.1 Flavobacterium sp. | reverse complement strand
AAGTTTGGCAGTACTGACTGTAATTTTTTGGCTACGGCTGCGCCTGAGTTGAAAGACTTTAGGGTGTTTCCGAACCCTGTGCAAAGCGAGTTGTTTGTGTCGGGCTTTGAGCAGAGCCACTATGCGGTGTATGATGTGCTGGGCGCGCAGGTGCTGTCGGGTATCGTGCTTGCCGCGGGCAGTATTGCTGTGGGCAGTTTGTCTGTTGGGGTTTATGTGTTGCGCTTGGAGAATGCCGCTGGCGCGGTGAAGGTGGTGAAGGTGGTGCGGGAGTAGTAGTTTGATGGATTTGTTGTTATGAAAAAAATTGTATGGGTATTGCAAAGCCTTTTGTGTTTGTTGGCGGTTTGTGGAAGTCACGCACAAAATGGCTCTAAAAAAATAATGGCTCCGGATTGGAGCTATTGGTCGGGAGCGGACACCGTTTGTGGTGGCGTTCCCGAAAATTTTCATTTTAAGAATACGGTTGCGCATACTCGAATTGGCTGGAAGGCTGATTGTGGTATTGTTTATGGCGATACGTATGGCGACGATGTTACGGTGGTTTTTGGTGCGAAATCGTGTAACGGTTTTTTTGGGTTGCGGATTTGGCGCGAGCAATTGGGCAACTCAACCTTGGTGTCTGACACGGTTTATAAAAAGATCTTTAATGCAACCCTAGCTTATACTTTGAAAGGCGATTCTATCGCGCAATGCAATACGTACGGAAAATACAGTATTGATTATGAAGAGGGTGATTTTTATAAGTGGTCTGTTTATCCGAAAGATGCCGGAAGTATTGTTTCGGGAAATGATACCGCTGTGGTAACTGTTTTTTGGAACAACACAGATGAAGATCGGGTGGTGTATTTGAAAATGGCTACGGGCAAGTGCCAGCTTTATAAAAATGATCGTTTTGCTATAGTTTTGAAAGGACAAAAAGAGCCTGTTGTAACTGCTAAAACAACTTGCGCTATACTGCCTGACGCTACTTTTGATTTTGACGATGTGTCGTGTGGCGAGAATGCGATTCGGTTTTATGCCAAGAATCAGGCGGAGGGAAATCATTACTTATGGGAATTTGGCGATCGGACGAGTTCGACGCACCCAAGTCCGACAAAAATGTATCCGATTTATGGTGATTTTTACCCGAAGCTGACCCTTACAGATCGGTTTGGGTGTGTGAGTAAACCAGCAATTAAACCGCTGCGGATAAACTCGATGCCCAGTGACGGTGTTTTATTGTCTCCCGAAGCAGTTGTAGCAGGAGAAAGTACCGAATTGCAATTTTTATCTACTGCAAACGGACTGCCTCCTGTAAAGTTTGAATGGATGAAAGGTCATGAAATTGTGGGTACCACGACTGTCCCTCGTTTTAAGATTTCGAGTGCGGGGCGGTATTGGGTTCGTGTTTTTGACCGTCGGGGCTGTAGTAGAAAAATAATGCCCCCCGTATCGCCCCTATTTTTGAAGCGGTAGTAACTTAATTTTGTTATTTTAAAGCTACTATGTTAAATGTTTGTCTGCCATCTTGTCAGATATACTGCAATTGCTTTTCTTTGCAGCTTGAAGCAATACCATGAACAAGCCTGTAGCAGAAAACAATCAAGGGGAAAGTTTATTATTAGCACCCCATCCGCAGCATACCAAAAAACTTTATATAGAAAGCTATGGCTGTGCGATGAATTTTTCGGACAGTGAGATCGTGGCTTCTATTTTGGCTGAGAACGGGTACAATACGACTCAAATTTTGGAAGAAGCCGATTTGGTTTTGATCAATACCTGCTCGATTCGGGATAAGGCCGAACAAACCATTCGCAAACGCTTAGAAAAATACAATGCCGTGAAGCGCACTAATCCGAAAATGAAAGTGGGGGTTTTGGGTTGTATGGCAGAACGCCTTAAAGATAAATTTCTAGAAGAAGAAAAAATTGTAGACCTCGTTGTGGGTCCGGATGCCTATAAAGATTTGCCTAATTTGTTGCGAGAAGTTGAAGAAGGCAGAGATGCAATCAATGTGATTTTATCTAAAGACGAAACTTATGGCGATATTTCGCCGGTGCGGTTGATGAGCAACGGGATTACCGCTTTGGTTTCGATCACGCGGGGTTGCGACAACATGTGTACCTTTTGTGTGGTGCCTTTTACGCGCGGCAGAGAACGCAGCCGAGAACCGCAAAGCGTTCTGGAAGAAATTCAGAATTTGTGGGAGAAAGGCTTTAAGGAAATTACACTTTTGGGTCAGAATGTCGACAGTTATTTGTGGTATGGCGGCGGACTCAAAAAAGATTTCTCAAACGCAACCGACATGCAAAAAGCTACGGCAATCGATTTTAACCAATTATTGGAGATGGTGGCTGTTGGTTTTCCGAAAATGCGGATTCGATTTTCGACTTCGAACCCGCAAGACATGCACGAAAGTGTGTTGCAGGTGATCGCTAAATATTCTAACATTTGTAATCACATTCATTTGCCTGTGCAATCAGGAAGCAATCGCATTTTAAAGGAAATGAATCGACTGCACACGCGAGAGGAATACATGAAATTGATTGATAACATTAGAAGGATTTTGCCAAATACTGCTATCTCGCAAGATCTGATTGCGGGTTTTCCGACGGAAACAGAGGAAGACCATCAGGATACCTTGAGTTTGATGGCGTATGTGAAGTATAATTTTGGCTATATGTATTCGTATTCTGAACGACCCGGAACCATGGCCGGACGGAAAATGACAGACGATGTTGCCGAAGAAACCAAATTAAGACGCTTACAGGAAATTGTGGATTTGCAACAAAAACATGCGTGGTTGCGCAGTAGGGAATTTATTGGGCAAATCGTGGAAGTTTTGATTGAGAAAGTGTCGAAAAAATCGACGGAGGAGTTTTCGGGAAGAAATTCACAGAGCATTACGGTGGTTTTTCCGAGGCAGCAATATAAGATTGGGGATTTTGTAAATGTGGAAATTGAAAGTTGCACAAGTGGCACTTTGATTGGGAAAGCCGTTGGATATTCAAATATGAATTAAAAAATAGCCACAGATTAAAATGATCTTTACAGATTTTTTGAAATCTTTTTAATCCTTTTAATCTGTGGCAAAAAAAAGATATGAAAACAACAGGTTAAAGAGAAGAAGAAACGTATAAAATCATTGGCATTTGTATGGAAGTGCATCGAACTCTCGGTCCAGGATTACTAGAAGTAATTTACAAAGATGCTTTAGAGATTGAATTTAAAGTAAATAACATTCCGTTTGAAAGAGAAAAAGAATTTTTAATATCATACAAAGGAACCGTTTTACCGCATAAATTTTATGCAGATTTTATAGTGAATGAAGACATAATAATAGAAGTTAAAGAGTTTTCAAACGAACATAAAAGCCCAAGTTTTAAAGTACTCAAAGCTCGCCAATTCAGAAATGGGATTGTTAGTTAGCTTTCAAACCAAATCGCTTCGGTACAAAAGATATGCTTTATAAAAAATAAAAATCTGTGAAAGTCATTTTAATCTGCGACGAAAAAAATGAGCCTGCAAAAAAAACGCACAATGATATATGGAAACAGTTCAAAACATAAAACAACGATTTGAAATTATCGGCAATGATCCGAAACTCAATCGCGCCATAGAAAAAGCCATTCAAGTGGCCCCAACAGACATTTCGGTTTTGGTGGCTGGGGAAAGTGGCGTTGGGAAAGAGAATATTCCGAGAATCATCCATTCGCTTTCGCACCGAAAACACGGGAAATATATTGCCGTTAATTGTGGTGCTATACCTGAAGGAACTATTGACAGTGAACTGTTTGGTCACGAAAAAGGCGCTTTTACGGGAGCTACCGGAACGCGAGAAGGCTATTTTGAAGTGGCAGATGGTGGTACCATATTTCTAGATGAAGTGGGCGAATTGCCGCTTACCACTCAGGTACGATTGCTGCGGGTTTTGGAAAATGGCGAGTTCATCAAAGTGGGTTCTTCGCAAGTTCAGAAAACCAATGTGCGAATCGTAGCAGCGACCAATGTCAATTTGTTTGACGCCATTGAGAAGGGAAAATTCAGGGAAGATTTGTATTACCGTTTGAGCACCGTCGATATCGTTTTGCCACCATTACGCAACCGCAAGGAAGACATCCATTTGCTTTTCAGAAAATTTGCGGCCGACTTTGCTCACAAATATAAAATGCCGCCTTTGAAATTGGAAGACCCCGCGATTCACGTTTTGCAAAAATTCCGTTGGAGTGGGAATATTCGTCAATTGCGCAATGTGGCAGAACAGATTTCAGTTTTAGAAACAAGTCGCGATATTTCTGTATTGACCTTGCAGTCCTATTTACCGCAAGAGGGAAGCAATTTGCCCTCAGTAATTAAGGACAAGAAAGAAACCGATTTCAGTACCGAAAGGGATATTTTATATAAAGTTCTTTTTGATATGAAAAGTGATTTGTATGACCTTAAAAAGCTGACTTTAGAACTGATGAAAAATGGAACCGGGAAAGCACAAGAAATTAACCCCAATCTGATTCAGAAAATTTATGGTTCTAAAGATGCAGAAAGTGAAATTGCCTATGAAGAACAACCGCGAAATACGGCGCTAAGTGGACAACAGAATGAAGATGATTTTGATGAAAATGACAACTATCTTTTTGCTGAAACTGTTGAGGAAGAAGAGGTTTTAAAATTGGAGCAAAAAGAAATTGAACTCATCAAAAAATCGTTGGAAAAAAATAAAGGCAAACGCAAGGCGGCCGCGGATGAACTCGGGATTTCAGAAAGAACTCTATATAGAAAAATCAAACAATTTGATTTGTAAAATGGAAATTGATTGTTAACCATAGAAAATCAATATCTTTGAATTTTAAAATTTTAGAATGAAAAATATACCCTTTTTTATTGGTCTCTGCTTGCTTTTATCGCTCTGCAGTTGTTCTGTATATAACTTTACAGGTACCGGGAAAATCGATGCCAAGACATTTCAAGTCAATTATTTTCAGAACAATGCACCATTGATCGAACCCGGAATTGAACGTGTTTTCACACAACGGTTGCAAAACCTAATCCAGAACCAAACCAATCTGAATCTCACCAATTCAGGCGGTGATTTGGTTTATGAAGGCGAGATTGTTGATTTTAGAATCAGTCCGACTTCTGCGACTGCTGATATTACTGCGGCACAAAATAAATTAACTATTTATGTCAATGTACGCTTTAGCAATAAGAAAAAGGAAGCAGATGATTTTGAAAAAAGATTTTCTTTCTTTTTTGATTACCCAGCAAAGGAGCAATTGGTCGGCGCCCGACTTACCGAAGCCTTGGATGTCATTTTTGAAAGAATCACGCAAGATATTTTTAATGAATCCTTAGCAAAATGGTAACTGCCGTTTGATGTAATTTATTATATTTGAAGGCTTATATTAGCGTAATTTCGAAAACTTTTAAAACTTGAACGTAAGCGAATATACTTATCTGATTAACAAACCCGATGCGCTTCATGACAAGCAGACGGCGATTTTGGAAAAAATCGTACAAGAGTTCCCTTACTTTCAAAGTGCTAGGGCTTTATATTTAAAAGGATTGTACAATCAGAACAGTTTTAAATACAATTATGCTTTAAAAATTACTGCCGCACACACAACAGATCGAAGTGTGTTGTTTGATTTTATCACTTCGGATACTTTTACCGCCATTCAAAAAAACTTATACGATCAGAAAGCAGCCGAAATTCTAGATATCACCGTCAAAGAAAGCGAGATCATTGCCGATGTACCACGTTTGGAAGTGAGGGAAAATACCATAGAACAATCGATTGCAGCGTCTATAAAAGAAGCTGCTCCGTATATCGAAGAGCCGATGGAAGCGGAAATGGAAGTTTTGACAGAAGAAATGGAAGTGATTGAACAAGAAGCACCCGTTTCATTGCCGTTGACAACGGTGGAAGCAAAACTAGACTTGGGGAAACCACTCGAATTTTCACTAAATGAAAGACATTCTTTTCAGGAATGGTTACAGCTTTCGAAATTGAAGCCCATTGTCAGAGCAGAAGAAAACAGCCAATCAGATGCTTATGCTGACAATCTCGAAAAGGAAATGCCTTCAGAATTAAACTTCGGAAAGCAAAAAAAAAAAGAATTGATAGATAAATTTATAGAAACGAGTCCAAGAATTCCGCCAGTTAAACACGATACGCCGCTTCCCAGTATTTTTTATGAACCCAGTAAAGCTGACAATTCTTACTTAATGACAGAAACTTTGGCGCGAGTTTATCTGGAGCAGAAAAAATACCAACGGGCTATTCAGGCCTATCAAATATTAATTTTGAAATATCCGGAAAAAAGTAGTTTCTTTGCAGACCGAATTTTAGATATCAAAAATTTACAACAAAACAATACCTAAGCAATGAGCACATTTTCAATTTTTTTAGTTTTAATTACAATTGTTTGTTTTCTATTAATCATCGTTATTATGGTTCAGAATCCAAAAGGTGGCGGACTATCTTCTACTTTGGGAGGTTCACAGATGATGGGCGGCGTACAGAAAACGACTGACTTTTTAGACAAAAGCACTTGGACCCTTGCGACGATATTAATCGTATTAATTTTGTTATCGAGTTTGAGTTTTACGGGAACCTTGAGCGACAATGATTCTAAAATTATTGATAAAGTAGATACATCAGTTCCGAAAGCAGCTGCTCCAGCAACAACACCCACGGCAACAGGCAACCAAACTGCTGCTCCTACAACTGCAACTCCTGTTACAACAGCACCTGCGAAAAAATAAGTTTTTTATATCAATACCAAAAATGCCAGCCTGACAATGCTGGCATTTTTTTTAAGCAAACTTGTCAGTTTTTGGGTATTGGCACAATTTCTGAAAACGGGGGAAACATTAAAATTATTAACAACAAATAACAATTAAGGATTATGGCTTTAAATATTAAACCACTTTCAGACCGCGTTCTGATTGAACCAGTGGCTGCTGAAACGCAAACAGCGTCAGGTATTTTTATTCCTGACACGGCAAAGGAAAAACCGCAAAAAGGAACCGTTATGGCGGTAGGAAATGGCACAAATGATCATACCATGACTTTAAAAGTGGGCGATTCTGTGCTTTATGGAAAATATGCTGGAACCGAGTTGAAACTCGATGGCAAGGATTATTTGATCATGAGAGAAGACGACATTCTCGCTATAATTTAATGCAATCAACACAATAATAAAAAAAATAACATAAAATGGCAAAAGATATAAAGTTTGATATTGAAGCGCGTGACGGATTAAAACGCGGAGTGGATGCATTAGCCAATGCGGTAAAAGTGACACTTGGCCCTAAAGGCCGCAATGTAATTATTGGAAAAGCATTTGGCGGACCAACCGTAACGAAAGATGGAGTTACTGTCGCTAAAGAAATTGAATTAAAAGATCCGTTAGAAAACATGGGGGCTCAAATGGTAAAAGAAGTGGCTTCCAAAACCAATGATCTTGCTGGTGACGGAACAACCACTGCTACCGTTTTAGCTCAGGCCATCGTCAAAGAAGGTTTAAAAAATGTCGCTGCCGGAGCAAATCCAATGGATTTAAAGAGGGGAATTGATAAAGCTGTAGAAGCTATTGTGGCCGATTTGACCAAACAGGCAAAAGTAGTAGGAAGCGATTCCGAAAAAATCAAACAAATAGCGTCGATATCTGCCAATAACGATGAGGTGATTGGAGATTTAATCGCTAAAGCTTTCGCAAAAGTAGGCAAAGAAGGCGTGATTACCGTAGAAGAAGCTAAAGGAACTGATACCTATGTAGATGTTGTCGAAGGGATGCAGTTTGACAGAGGCTATTTGTCTCCTTATTTTGTGACTAATCCTGAGAAAATGGAATCTGAATTGGAGAATCCTTACATTCTTTTATACGACAAAAAAGTATCTTCATTGAAAGAATTATTACCGGTTTTAGAGCCTGTAGCGCAATCTGGAAAACCATTATTAATTATTGCTGAAGATGTAGACGGAGAAGCTTTATCGACATTAGTTGTCAATAAATTACGGGGTGCTTTGAAAATTGCAGCTGTAAAAGCGCCTGGTTTTGGGGATAGAAGAAAAGCAATGCTTGAGGATATTGCGATTTTAACTGGTGGCACCGTTATTTCAGAAGAAAGAGGTTTTACACTTGAAAATGCTACTATTGAAATGTTAGGTACCGCAAAAAGAGTTACTATTGACAAAGACAATACAACTATTGTAAGTGGTGCAGGCGAGGCTGACTTAATTAAGAATCGCGTCAACCAAATTAAAGGTCAAATGGAAGCTACGACTTCTGACTATGACAAAGAAAAATTACAAGAACGCTTGGCTAAATTGGCCGGAGGTGTTGCAGTTTTGTATGTCGGCGCCGCTTCTGAAGTGGAAATGAAAGAAAAGAAAGACCGTGTTGACGATGCGCTTCATGCTACACGTGCAGCTGTAGAAGAAGGAATTGTTGCAGGTGGCGGAGTTGCTTTATTGAGAGCAAAAAGCGTTTTAAGCACTTTAAAAGCTGACAATGCAGATGAAGCTACTGGAATTCAGATTGTTTCCCGTGCGGTGGAATCTCCATTGAGAACCATCGTTGAAAATGCAGGATTGGAAGGGTCTGTTGTCGTTGCAAAAGTTTCTGAAGGCAAAGGCGATTATGGTTATAATGCCAAAACCGATGAATATGTAGACATGCTTAAAGCTGGCATTATCGATCCTAAAAAAGTAACGCGGGTGGCATTAGAAAATGCGGCTTCAGTTGCAGGAATGATTCTAACCACCGAATGCGCCTTAATAGAAATTAAAGAAGAAAACGCCGGTGGAAACCCAATGGGTGGTGGTATGCCCGGAATGATGTAAATGATTTAAAAATAAGTGATAAAAAATCCGAAGTTGATAGCTTCGGATTTTTTTTTAGTTGTTGGAGTTGGATTTGATTGCTGGCTTCTTTATCAATTTTAAGAATACAGGAAAAGTCGACAAGAAAATAATTCCAATTACAATCCATTCGATGTGGTGCTTTAAATTAATCCCTTCTTTAAGAAATATGCCATACAAATAATGGCCCGAAAAAACCAAAACAAAAGACCATAAAAAGGAACTCAAGATATTATAAAACATAAACTTTTTTTTATCCATCGCTACAATACCTGCAACGATTGGTGCAAAAGTTCTCAATATGGGAAGGAATCGTGCAAAAATGATGGCTTTACCCCCGTATTTTTCAAAAAAATCTTTCGACTGTAGCAAGTATTTTTTCTTGAACAGAAAAGTATCTTCCTTTTTGAATAAGTAATACCCACTTCTGGCTCCAAACCAATAGCCAGTCATGTTTCCAAGAACCCCGGCAACTGCTATTAAAACAGACAGCAATGTAACGTTAAGAAAATCACTTGGAATAAGAACTACATTTTGAACCAAATCTCGGCTGTAAATACCCGCTAAAAAAAGCAAACTGTCACCTGGTAGAAAAAAACCTGCAAACAATCCGGTTTCGGCAAAAACGATAAAAATGACAATATATAAACCCATTTGAATTCCTCCTAATTTTAAGTTTATATAAAATTCCGGATTAAGCAATTGGGTCCAATCAAAATTATTCATAAGGCGCGGTACAGTTAAATTTTCAGTCCGTGAAAGTAAGAATAAATTACTTGAACCACAATTTATTGCTTTACTTTAAAGTTTTATTAACGCTTTTAAAACCTCACTTTTTAAACTACTTCACCCTTTTTTACTTTCTTTCATATTTGCAACAACCATGTAAATTGTCATAATCTTCTTTAGTGGCTTTTGCTTCATCGGTGTCATGACCGACTTTGGCAATACTCTTTTTTACATCGGAAATCGAAACTTTTTCTTCGTTTAAAATCAAGTTCATTTGATGCGTTTCTACATTCCAAACTGCCGACTTGACACCTGGAACACTGAACGCCGCTTTTTCGATTCTCTTTTTGCACTGCTCACAATTTCCATTAACTTCAATTTGGTATTTGGCATTTTTATTCATTTTTTCTTGGACTTGTGCTGATACTCCGAAGCAAGACAGCAAAATCAGTAAAGCTAAATTTTTCATTTCTTTTGTTTTTTAATTATTTAATCTTTAATCTTAAACCCGCATAGTACATTTGTCCGAATACCGGAGCATAAATAATGGAGGTGTCGAAAGTTGTGCTAAAAGGATTTTCACTGCCCAGAATGGCTTTGTCTTGTTTATAATTGCCGATGTTTTCGCCACCAATATACATTTCAAAAGTAGATGAAAAAGAACGCGTAACCTGAACATTCATTACGGAAAACGAGGGAGAGAATTCTGGCAACCGATCTGCCACTGGATTGGATCGGGTATTTGGCAATTGCTGATCACCAAGCCAATTCAAGGTATAATCAAATTTCCAACGTTGTCCCTTTTCCGCAATGTGCGTGGCATACGCCAAATTGGCAAAGAAACGATGCTTCGCCTGTAAAGGTCTTTGAAAAGTTCCTGATAAATACCTGGTCTGAATATCATAATATTTATAAGCCGTTCTCAAATCGAAATGCTTGACCAACTCATAATTGAACTCCAACTGTAAACTGTTGGCGTATGACTTTCCATTTAAATTATAGAACAAAACTTGCTGGGGACTTTGATACAAATCGACAACTGCCTGATTTTGAAAATCAGTTCTGTAAAAATCAAATCCAACATCAGCACTTTTACCGAAGAGAGAAAATTTCTGTGAAAAACTTAACCCATAATTCCACGCAATTTCAGGATCTAAACCATAAATTTTTCCACTGTCGTTCAGTATTTCAAATGATCGTGCACTGGCAAAAAGTTGTTGGTTTTCCGCAAAAATATTCGCGGCCCGTTTGCCTCTTCCTGCAGAAAATCGGAAGACTCCATTATTCCAAGGATTGTATCTGAGGTGCAATCTTGGCGTGATAAAAGCACCCAAACGGTTGTGATAGTCCAATCTCCCACCCAGTATAATGCTGAAATCACTCGTGTTGTCGTAAGTGTATTCAAAAAAGGCACCGACTGAATTGTCAATCCTGCTGTAAGGATTGGTATTGACAAACTCGCTATAATTGTCGAAAGTAAAGTTCAAACCCGTTGCAAATTTATGCATTGTGTTGTTGATAATTGAATTGAAAATCAGGTTCGAATAATAACTATTTTGTTTGATGTCGTACCGATTCAGTCCAAAATAAGAGTTTTGATCGTGACTCGTAAACGCATTCTGAAAACCAATGCTTTGATATGGCATGTCTTTAAACACATAACCCAATTTTGTCGAGACATCAAGCCGTTCCGTGTTGATTTCAGATCCCCAATAGTTGGTCGTTCCGCGATCGCGTTTGGGTTCAAAATTAATTTCGCCTGTTTGCTTTTTATCATTCATATACCTAAAGTTGACAAAGCTTACCCATCCCTTTTCGGCATTATAATATTGGTAACGGTTGAGCACATTGATTTGTTTTGCCAATGGATTGTCGAGAAAACCATCGCCATTCATGTCGTTTTTCGCCACGCGTGTGTTGCCATGGAGAAAAAGACTGCTGCTCCACTTGTCGTTGATCTTCTTATTGAAGTGCGTATTGAGTTCAAATCTAGAATCGGTCGACCCATAGACATTTAAAAAAAACGGAATGTCATTAATGGGTTTGATCAATTCGGTATTGATTTGTCCTGAGATACTTTCAAAACCATTGACTACCGAGCCCGCGCCCTTGGTAATTTGAATGCTTTCGACCCAAGTACCAGGTGTAAATGACAATCCATATGCTTGGGAAGCACCACGCACCGAAGGAATATTTTCTTCGGTAATCATCAAATACGGACTCGTCAAACCCAGCATTTTAATTTGTTTGGTTCCGGTGAGTGCATCTGAAAAGTTGACATCGATCGACGGATTCGTTTCAAAGCTTTCGGCAAGATTGCAACAAGCGGCCTTAAGCAATTCATGGCTTGTCATCGTCGTGGTATTCGTTGTAATGCTGTTCGATTTTTTAAGACTTTTCCGGCTGCCTTCTACTTTTACGGTTTGAAGCGTGTCTTTTTTAATGGTTTCTTGAGCCAACACATGGAAAGCGGGCATTAACAATAGCAGTGCTATTTTATTTTTCATAAATAGATTTTTAATGTTTAAAAGAGGGATCGCCATCAGCGAAATGTTTTAAAAACATTAAAACCGGTCGTAAAAAATATATTGGGAATACAATTTGAAAAGTGGAGGCGCATTAGCATCAACTCGGTAAGAAGCGACTGAGTTTCCTTTAAAAATAAGAACAGGAATGGCGACAACAGTAGGAAGTTGCAAAATAAACAAAGGGCTGCTTTGAAAAGAAAACACTTTTAGAATTCCATGGTCAGATTTTTTTTGAATGTGAAAAATTTTATCTGAACAACAATGCGATTTTTCTTCTGTAATACCGCAACAATTTTTCTCAGCAGTTGCTGGTTCCAATGTAGTTTTTAAAGAAATGGACGCAACAGTATTGCCACAATAATGCACCTGAAACGCGAACCCGATATTGGAAACCAATAATAGAAAGGCTAAAAATAAAACCGTGGTTTTCTTTACAATCATAAGACAAAAATATTAAAAAGATTACCTGTACAACGCCAATTAAATGTTATTTTTTGTACTGCGCTGTTGGTAATAAAATGCCGGCAGAAAGAGCAATAAAAATAGGGGTTGTATTAAAAACCTTCTGATGTAAAACAAAATGAAGTTGTTGCCGTGGTCTGAATAAAACACTACCGAAAAAAAAGCCACGATTAAAAATACAAAAAGCACCAAATACAAAAATGATGCGAATTGGGTCAAACCCTTTTCCGAAAAAAGAAGGTGAATAATCCCCAATGAAATTATAGCGTTTAAAAAATAGCGAAAACTCATGGCGAAAAACAATTTCAATCCATCAAAAAAAGGAAACGAAAGATTCAAATAATCACTTTTAAAGTAATTGGAAAAGGGATCATAAAAGAGTACGTTTTCAAAAGCGCGAATGGCCACTAGCAAAAAAACCAGCGCTACTGTAGTCAAAACTTTTTGTTTGTTACTGAGGATATTTCGCAGCATAACTTGAAAATTGATTGACCCAAATTACCCATAAACCAAACACCACACCATAAATAAATAATGGAAAAACCACGCCATGCAACAAATCTTCTTGTTCCGGATAATGCAACAAAGCGATGCTCAGCAAAGCGATACGCAACACATTCAAAAAATGAATCAGCAGACTTCCAGTCAATATAAACCAAATGGTAGTCCTGATTTTTCCGGAAAAAGCCACAACAAAAGCGGCAAAAAGAATAATCACACTTAAAGCATTACAGCCTTCCACAATGCGGGCGACATACCTATGATCTAATGACAACTTTATCGAGGCCTGATTGCTGTGTAAAATCAGACTGCACTCATAATTCAAGGACAATAACAATTGTTGCACTTGATGGGCGACAAGTTGTGTAAAATCGTCTACTTTAAAAACCAAAAGATTGTCAAATTGTTTAAGATACAGTTTATAAAGAACTGTAAGGCCAGCATACACTCCGAAAAACCTAAAAAGAAAAACAAAAAAAAGACGGTATTGTTTGAGATAGGCTTTCAACTATTTTTTTAACAAATTTATGTAATTAAAAATAGTTTACAAGAATTACTTTTGCAAAAAAAATACCATGACATTTGAAGCTTTACAACCCAAGGTAATTGAAATTCTGCAGCATAGCCAAAACGATACAACTACCAAATTGCTACAAATTTGTACGTTATTAAAAGAAAACGTATTTCATTATGATTGGGTTGGCTTTTATTTTCGCAACGGAGAAAAAGAAGAACTGCTGCTAGGGCCCTATGTAGGCGAGCCTACTGACCACACGATTATTCCTTTCGGGAAAGGCATTTGCGGACAAGTGGCCGTGTCGAACCAGAACTTTGTGGTGCCTGATGTGCAAGCACAAGACAATTACATTGCGTGCAGTTTTACTGTAAAATCTGAAATTGTGGTACCGCTTTTTGTCAATGGAAAAAATATCGGACAGATCGATATCGATTCTAACATTTTGGATCCTTTTACGGCAGATGATGAACGCTTTTTGGAATTTGTGAATGCGGAAATTGCCAAATTGTACTAAAACTTTGTAACGTCTCTATACTAAAAAACTTGGATTTTTAAAATTAAAGTTTACCTTTGCCACCGTATTCAAAAGATGAATGCGCTACATAATAATCATTTAAACAATATTAGCATGTACTTAACTAAAGAAGTTAAAGAACAAATCTTCGCTAAACACGGAGAATCAACGAACACAGGGAAATCTGAAAGTCAGATTGCGTTGTTCACATTCAGAATCAATCACTTGACGGAGCACTTGAAAAAAAATCGTCACGATTACAACACAGAACGTTCTCTGGTGAAATTGGTAGGTAAAAGAAGATCTTTGTTGGATTATTTGAAGAAAACAGAAATCAACAGATACCGTGAGATTATCAAAGAATTGAATATTAGAAAATAATCAATATTAAAAGAGGTGCTCACGCGCCTCTTTTTTTTATCCGCATTACAGAAAAAAAGTTTGGTTTTTCATTGGGTTCTCGCATTAACTACGCAAAACAACTACAACACAACACAACCCATTGTTTAATTAAGAATTAAAATTTATGATTCCAAACGTAACGAGAGAAGTGATCGATTTAGGAGATGGAAGAAGCATCTCAATCGAAACCGGAAAATTGGCTAAACAAGCCGACGGTGCAGTAGTAGTACAAATGGGAAATGCAATGTTGCTTGCAACCGTAGTTTCCGCAAGAAAAGCAAGTCCGGTAGATTTTTTACCCTTAACGGTAGATTATCGCGAGAAGTTTGCAGCAGCAGGTCGTTTTCCAGGTGGATTTTTCAAAAGAGAAGCCCGTCCAAGCGACAATGAAGTGTTGACCATGCGATTGGTAGATCGCGTATTGCGTCCGCTTTTTCCAAATGATTACCATGCTGAAACACAAGTGATGATTCAACTGATGAGTCACGATGAAGAAGTGATGCCTGATGCATTGGCTGGTCTGGCCGCTTCAGCAGCATTGGCTTTGTCTGATATTCCTTTTGCTACCTTAATTTCTGAAGCGCGTGTCGCACGTGTCGACGGAAAATTTATAATTAATCCGAGTCGCGCGCAATTAGAATTGTCTGATATCGACATGATGATTGGTGCTTCGATGGATTCTATCGCGATGGTAGAAGGCGAAATGAAAGAGATTTCCGAAAAGGAAATGGTGGAAGCCATTAAATTTGCGCACGAAGCCATCAAACTTCAGATTGCTGCACAACAACGACTGGTAGCTGCTTTTGGGAAAAAAGAAGTGCGCACTTACGATCAAGAAAGAGAAGACGACGCAATTTATGCCAAAGTAAAAGCTGCAGCTTACGATAAAATATATGCTATTGCCAAAGTAGGTTCATCCAAACAAGAAAGAACTGCCGCTTTCGCCGAAGTAAAAGAAGAGGTAAAAGCCTTGTTTACCGAAGAGGAATTGGCAGCTGATGGCGAATTAGTAGGGAAATATTTCTATAAAACCAACAAAGAAGCCGTTCGTAATGTCACTTTAGATTTAGGAACCCGTCTTGACGGTAGAAAAACAAACGAAATTAGACCAATTTGGTGTGAAGTAGATTATTTGCCTTCTGTACACGGATCTGCTTTATTTACTAGAGGAGAAACCCAAGCTTTGGCGACGGCAACACTAGGAACTTCCAGAGAAGCCAACCAAATTGATTCTCCGTCAGAACAAGGCGAAGAAAAGTTCTACTTGCATTATAATTTCCCTCCATTTTCAACGGGTGAAGCCAAACCTTTAAGAGGAACTTCCCGCAGAGAAGTGGGTCACGGAAACTTGGCACAACGCGCTTTAAAAAACATGATTCCGGCAGAAAATCCGTACACAATTCGTATTGTTTCTGAAGTATTGGAATCAAACGGTTCGTCTTCTATGGCTACGGTCTGCGCCGGAACACTAGCTTTGATGGATGCCGGAATTCAAATGATCCGTCCGGTTTCAGGAATTGCCATGGGATTGATTACCGATGGAGATCGTTTTGCCGTATTGTCTGATATTTTAGGTGATGAAGATCACTTGGGTGACATGGACTTTAAAGTAACCGGTACATCAGAGGGCATCACTGCTTGTCAGATGGACATCAAAATTGAAGGCTTGCCTTACAACATCATGGAAGAAGCTTTGGCCCAAGCCCGTGACGGTCGTTTGCATATACTAGGGAAATTAACTGAAGTATTGGCTACGCCGAAAACGGAAGTAAAGAAATATGCGCCAAAAATCATCATGAGAACTATTCCTGGTGCCTTCATCGGTGCGTTGATCGGACCTGGTGGAAAAGTAATTCAAGAATTGCAAAAAGCCACAGGTTGTACTATCGTAATTAATGAGGTTGACGAACAAGGTGTGGTTGAAATTCTTGGTACAAATCCTGATGGTATTGCAGCTGTATTGGCAAAAATTGATTCAATCATTTTCAAACCACAAATGGGTGAAGCTTATGATGTAAAAGTCATCAAGATGCTTGATTTCGGTGCTGTAGTAGAATATCTTGAAGCGCCAGGAAATGAAGTCTTGCTTCACGTATCGGAATTGGCCTGGGAAAGAACAGAGAACGTTTCTGATGTGGTCAAAATGGGCGATGTTTTCCAAGTGAAATACTTGGGACTTGATCCAAAAACTCGAAAAGAAAAAGTATCTAGAAAAGCATTGATGCCAAGACCTCCGAGAGATGAGAATGCACCTGCGAGAGAAGATCGTGGTCCTCGTCCTGAAAGAAGAGATGACAGAGGTCCGAGAGACGACCGAAGATAATAATTTAGCATTGAATTTGATAAAACCCGTTTCATTTGGAACGGGTTTTTATTTTTAATTTATTATTTTAGGTCGTTTTGTAACTTTTTCCCATCTCACCACGTAAAAGCTTTGTACGCTTTAAAAAAAAGAGACAAAAACATGAGACAACTTAAAATCACCAAGCAGGTAACAAATCGTGAAACTGCTTCTTTAGACAAGTACCTACAGGAAATTGGAAAAGTGGATTTAATTACCGCTGACGAAGAAGTAGAGTTGGCACAAAAAATTAAAGCCGGAGATCAAAAAGCATTAGAAAAATTAACGAAAGCCAATTTGCGTTTCGTGGTTTCTGTGGCAAAGCAATATCAAAACCAAGGATTAACCCTTCCCGATTTAATCAATGAAGGCAATTTAGGTTTGATCAAAGCCGCACAACGTTTCGATGAAACCCGTGGTTTCAAATTCATATCTTACGCCGTTTGGTGGATTCGTCAATCCATTCTTCAGGCTTTGGCAGAACAATCACGTATTGTTCGTTTGCCTTTGAACAAAATTGGGTCTATCAATAAAATCAACAAAATGTATGCTTTGTTAGAGCAGTCTAACGAACGTCCGCCAAGTGCTGAGGAAATTGCAAAAGAACTTGACATGACCGTAAATGACGTGAAAGAGAGTATGAAAAACTCTGGCCGTCATTTATCAATGGATGCACCACTTGTAGAAGGTGAAGATTCAAATCTTTACGATGTGTTGCGCTCAGGGGAATCACCAAATCCAGACCGCGAACTGATTCACGAATCTTTGCGTACCGAAATTGAGCGTTCCCTAGAAACTTTAACCCCGAGAGAAGCCGATGTGGTTCGATTGTATTTCGGTTTGGGCGACCAACATCCGATGACTCTCGAAGAAATTGGCGAGACTTTTGACTTAACTAGAGAACGAGTGCGTCAGATTAAAGAAAAGGCCATCCGAAGGTTGAAACATACTTCTAGAAGTAAAATATTAAAAACCTATTTGGGTTAATCCCAAAAACCAAAACAACAGTCTGATTAACTGTTCGTTTTTTGATTGATGATTGAAACTCCGGCTGATTACCGGAGTTTTTTTTGGCGTGACCCAAGGGTCAGGCTTTTCGTTCCAATTCCCTATTTTTAGAAAATTAAATTTGACAATTTATTTTTCTAAAAATAGGGAGATTTCTACTGCAATCCTTCACGCGAGCCTCAACAAAATTCAAAATTCACCGCTCGTTGTTTCCTATTCAAAACTCAAAAAACTTACATTTGTAAAAACATCCGCTCATGAGCAAAAATACGTTAATTGCCCCTTCAATTCTGGCAGCAGATTTTGCAAACTTACAACGCGATATCGAAATGATCAACAACAGTCAGGCCGATTGGTTTCACATTGATATTATGGATGGTGTTTTTGTGCCGAACATTTCATTCGGTATGCCTGTACTCCAAGCCATTACCAAACACACCAGAAAAACGGTCGATGTCCATCTGATGATTATCGATCCCGACCGTTATATCAAAACCTTTGCTGAATTGGGTGCCCATATTTTGTCTGTGCATTATGAAGCATGTCCACACCTTCACAGAACGCTGCAAGCCATTAAAGCCGAAGGCATGAAAGCAGGCGTAGTACTAAATCCGCACACCAACATCGATTTACTTGAGGATCTTATCAACGATATCGATCTGGTTTGTATCATGAGCGTGAATCCGGGTTTTGGCGGTCAGTCATTTATAGAAAATACATATAGTAAAATCAAAAAATTAAAAGAACTCATTGTCCGCAAAAAAGCGAATACCTTAATTGAAGTCGATGGCGGCGTGACTGATCAAAATGCAAGACAATTGGTCGAGGCTGGAGCAGACGTTTTGGTTGCGGGAAACTTTGTGTTTAAAGCCCCAAATCCAATACAAACCATTGCTGATTT
>JACMOK010000038.1 GCA_014378065.1 Flavobacterium sp. | reverse complement strand
CTTCAATTCAAAAATAACGCAATCGCTCCTTCTGGTTCCAGTAGCATAGAAAAGCGCATCAACAAACTAAAAATTTTCTTCAAGGCGAATAATAATGCACATTTAATTGCCATCACTAAGGATTTGGGTTTGATATAAAATAAGGAATCCAAATTCTAGACACAGTAAAAGTTGCACTTTTAAAACCAATTTTCACCAACCTTCGCTAAAGCCATTTTGCAAAGCCAACTGATATTTCTCTGCATCAAATTGATACAAATCAGGAGCTTTATGAGCACCGCCCTTTCGGATTTCGTCTAACTTTATTAGAATATCATACCGCAACATTTTTCGGTAAAAATTCCCACGGTTGAGCTTTTTGCCCAAAATAATTTCATACAATTTTTGAAGTTCGGGCATAGTGAATTTCTCGGGCAATAAATTGTACCCAATAGGTTTGTGATTCAATTGTTTTCGAAGGGTAATTAAAGCTTTGTCAAAAATTGCTCTGTGATCCATCATTAATTCCGGCAATTCATCGATGGATTTCCATTCGCAGGCATCAGAAATTTCATCAACAATCAAATTCACTTTGGAATAATCCACTAAAGCATAAAATCCTATAGAGAGGAATCGTTGCTTATTCCATATCGTATCGTCAAAGCTCTCAAAAAATCCTTCGGAACGATTCAAATCACTAAAAACTCGGAATTGTTGCAAATAAATATTGGCCGCTCCCGTTCTTTGCTGCAAAATTCTACTAGCCGCTTCTTTAATATTTTCCGTTTTTAATACATAGCCTCCGGGAAGTGCCCAAAGATTATTTTCTTTCATTTGAACGACCAATACTTTCAAAGTTGCATCGTGAAACCCAAAAACTACGCAGTCAATAGACAAATGCGGAAGATACATTCCCCAAGCCTTCTCTGATTTTTCCTCAATTATTTTTTTAAATTCCATAGCATTGTATTCTTTGCAAAAATACGAATTTGATGACAACTATTTAAAGTTTAAAGTTTTTTTCAAAAGTTTTGCAACTTTTTTACAAATATTAAAAAAAAACAATTAATATTGCTTCATAATGAAGCAATGAATTAATATTAACAAAATAAACCATATGAAAAAATTCTCGTTTTCTAAAATTGCGAAAATCTCGCTTCTTTCTATTCTTGTTGTTTCTGGAGTTTCTTGGAATACATACCCTGAAATTAAAATACCCAATGACATACCCAGAATCACCAGTAATGGTTTTACTTTTAGTGATTTAAATCAAAACGGAAAATTGGATAAATATGAAGATACGCGCCTTCCTATGAATGACAGAATTCAAGATTTGATAAACAAAATGACCGATGATGAAAAAGCTAGTATGCTTATAGGAATCGGAATGCCGGGCTTTGATATGACAACGAATAAATTTACAACAGAAGGTTTCCAAGGAAAAGTTCCAGGAGCTGCTGGAGGAACTTTTGAAATTAAACGACTAGGAATTCCCTCAGTTACGGTTTCTGACGGTCCTGCTGGAGTGAGAATTAAACCTACTCGCAGCAATTCAACAGCAACCTATTATGGAACAGCTTTTCCTGTTGGCACAGCATTGGCATCCACTTGGAATACGGAATTAATCAACAATGTAGGAAAAGCAATGGGAAATGAAGTGAAAGAATATGGTATAGATGTTTTGCTGGGACCTGGAATGAATATTCACAGAAATCCGTTGTGCGGTCGAAACTTCGAATATTATTCTGAAGATCCTTTAGTATCTGGTAAAATCGCAGCTGCAATCGTCAATGGGATTCAATCGAATGGAGTGGGAACTTCGGTGAAACATTTCGCAGCAAACAATCAAGAGCGCAATCGTATGGGAGTCAATGCTCATATTAGCGAAAGAGCCTTGCGTGAAATTTATTTACGCGGTTTCGAAATTACTGTAAAAGAAGCGCAACCTTGGACAGTTATGTCTTCTTATAATTCTATTAATGGAACTTACACCTCACAAAGAAAAGATTTATTGACCACCGTTTTACGAAACGAATGGGGTTTCAAAGGTTTAGTAATGACGGATTGGTTTGGTGGATACAACAGTTTTATGGCAGCATTTACAAAAGAGGCTCCTAGTAGTGATGTTACTGCTCAATTATCAGCTGGAAATGATTTGATAATGCCAGGATTACCCGTTCAAAAACAAGCGATTTTAGACAATATGAAAAGCGGAAAATTAACTGCTGCAGTTGTAAATACAGATTTAACTCGAATCTTAGAATTGGTTATGAGGTCGCCTACAATGAATAATTACAACTATTCTGACAAGCCCAATTTGAAAGCCAATGCAGATGTAACGAGACAAGCTGCGGCTGAAGGAACTATTTTATTGAAAAACGATACTAATACTTTGCCTCTTTCTTCGATGTCAACCCAATTAGCTGTTTTTGGTATCACTTCGTATGATTTTATTTCAGGTGGAACTGGAAGCGGAGATGTAAATGAAGCCTACACCATTTCTTTAATTGATGGATTGACGAATGCTGATTCAAGGTCATTGACCAACAGTGAACTCAACAAAATTAACTTAAAAAATAATTCGGCTGGGGATTTATCAAAAGAAAAAAACACTCCAAAAAAACCATTAGCAACCTATACCATCGACAAAGAATTAGAAGCTTTTTATCAACCTTATGTTGTTGAGCAAAAAGCCATAGAGATGGACCGTCGTGAAAAAAATGGTGGACTATTGGCAACTCCTAAACGAATTGTTGAATTAGAATTATCAAAAGAAATCATTCAAAACAAAGCCAATACATCAGAAACAGCATTAATAACAATTGGCAGAAATGCTGGTGAAGCAGATGACAGAAAAGTAGAGGATGATTTTAATTTGGCTGCTGACGAAATAGCTTTAATCAACAATGTTTCCGAAGCTTTTCACGCCAAAGGAAAAAAAGTAGTTGTGATTCTAAATATTGGTGGTGTGATTGAAACGGCGAGTTGGAGAGATAAAGTAGATGCCATTATTTTACCGTGGCAACCGGGTCAGGAAGGTGGGAATTCAGTAGCCGATGTGCTTTCTGGAAAGGTTAATCCATCTGGGAAATTAACCATGACTTTTCCTGTAAAATATCAAGATGCTGCTGCTTCAAAAAACTGGATTGGAACTCCAGCCGAAAATCCAACAAGTATAAATTATGAAGAAGGAATTTATGTGGGTTACCGTTATTTCAATACGTTCAACGTAAAACCATCTTATGAATTTGGTTACGGATTATCGTACACCAATTTTGATGTTTCCACTTTGAAATTAAGTGCTGCAACTTTTGCCAACAAATTAACTGCAACCATAACGGTAAAAAACACAGGAAAAACAGCCGGAAAAGAAGTGGTTCAATTGTATTTGTCTGCTCCGTCTAAAAACATTGACAAACCAAGTTCAGAATTGAAAGCTTTTGCCAAAACTAAACTATTACAACCCGGAGAAAGCCAAACCATAACTTTGACGTTGAATCCAAAAGATTTGGCTTCATTTGTTACTGCAAAAAATGCTTGGATTGCCGAAGCTGGTGCTTATAAAGTAACCATTGGAACATCATCATTAGACATCAAACAAACAGCTAGTTTTATTTTAGCCAAAGAATTGGTTGTTGAAAAAACATACTCTTCGTTTGCTCTTGATACAAAATTTTCAGATTTGAATCACTAATTGTTGTGTCAATTTCTTGATGCAACTTCTACAAAGAAGTAGCTCTTAAAAGCCCAACAAATAGGGGTCTTTATAACTAAATTACACCTCTAAAAAAAAGATTTGTTTTTCAGATGACAACTATTTTTTCTATCTTCGAAATATACACTACCCTATATCCGCAAGCCTAAAATCATAAAGTCTTGCGGATTTTGTTTATTGATATTTTTTTTAATTTTGGACTTTATGACCAGAAAAAAATGTTTTTCTCAATTCTACCTAGAAGTTTTGAGGCTAAACTCTACTTATTTTCAGTTTTAAAATTTTGTTAAAATTATTCGCCTAATTCTATTTATAGAAGCATTCTGCGTTAGTGATTACTTCACTTAAGTAACGTACATAAATCAATGTCGCGTTTATTACTAACGCAATCCCTGCAATTACTGCTGATTTTACATTATACAACACGACATTATACAATTCTTATTACTTAGCTAATATTTTTCATAGGAGTTCAGTGAATTTTATTTGAAGCGAAAATCCTTTTTTGTAGCTTTTTTTGCCATAAAAAAGATTGTAACATAAAGCCCGTCCTTTGGGGAACGCCCAAATAATTAAATTTTTAAATGCTGTTAATTTGAGAACAAAACCAAAATTATCAAATTTGAATTACACCCAACGGGTTATAATAATTTATTCTCATACAATCAAATAATCTTATTTCTAATTCACATTTGTCTTTTTCCCAAGCTGCAACTGGCTTCATCTCTAAAACAGTTTAAAGCACTTTTTTTGGCTCGACCCTTACATTCAATGGGCATCGGCAGCCTAAAATAATTTTCGTTTTATAAGGTTATTTTATATTGCTTTTTTAGAATAAAATTACGCCTCGGAACTACGAAAAATTAGCATCAAAAACTAATTACATCCAACGGG
>JACMOK010000037.1 GCA_014378065.1 Flavobacterium sp. | reverse complement strand
ACCAAGCAAAAATAAAATAGAAAACTCAGGTGAAAATAAGTAAAGCGATAAGGGTACTGAGGTGATTTTTGGGTCCTTCTTCCACCATCCTGATCAAATTGTCGCTACTGATCAGATAGGCTAAAAATACATTAGCGATCCAGAAAGACAATACCAAGAAAAGAGTCCATTTTATTCCCTTCTTTCTAATTTTTTCGGCATTCCATGCTTGTTTTTCAAGTCTGATTTGAGCACCGCGATCGCCCTCTATCCAAAATTCAATTCTTCGAAAAACCATTTCCAGGAATATCGTCTGCGGACAAATCCAACCACAAAAAATGCGACCAAAAATCACCGTAAAAAGAATGACGAAAACGACGCCGATAATCATAAACAGGACGAAAAGGTAGAAATCCTGTGGCCAAAACGGAAGGCTGAAAATACCAATTGTCATTGTATTTCCCGCCTGCTCTAAGCAAGTCGCGGCCTGTTCGTTTGGAACCCCATAAGAAAGGATGATCGTACACAAATTCTCCCGCTTTAGACTGTGGTTGGTAACATTATACTTCACTTCTAAAAGGACGCACCATCTGAGAGTGACAGCCCACACAACCTTCGCGGATGTACAAATCCCTTCCTTCCAATTCTAAAGGTGTGTAAGGTTTGACGCTGGCGATGGTCGGAATATTGGATTTGACCATGATTGTGGGTACAATTTGAATAATGCCTCCGGTGAGAATGGTCACCAATGCCAAAAGGGTTAATTGAATGGGTCTTCTTTCTAACCAGGAGTGGTATTTTTCACCTTTAATTCTGCTATTATTGATGCGTTCTAGGGCTGGCGATTCTGCCAACTCATCCTCTACTGTAGCGTTGGCCCTAACGGTTCTTATAATATTGTAAACCAAAACACACATTCCTATCAGGTACATTGTTCCGCCAATTGCGCGCATCCAATACATCGGAATGATTTGGGTAACCGTTTCCAAAAAATTACCATACGTCAAAGTGCCATCGGGGTTGAATTGCTTCCACATTGAAGCCTGCAAAAAGCCCGCTACATACATTGGCAGCGTGTAAATTATAATTCCTAGCGTACCTATCCAGAAATGAAAATTAGCTAATTTTGTCGAATACAATTTTCCCTTTGTCATTCTAGGCACCAACCAATAGATCATTCCAAATTCCATAAATTCATTCCAAGCCAAGGCGCCAAAGTGAACGTGGGCAATAATCCAATCTGTAAAATGAGCAATCGCATTCACATTTTTGAGCGATAACATCGGCCCTTCAAATGTCGCCATTCCAAAACCCGTAATCGCTACAACGAAGAATTTTAAAACAGGCTCTACCCTTACTTTATCCCAAACGCCACGCAAGGTTAATAGACCGTTGATCATGCCTCCCCAAGATGGCGCGATCAGCATGATAGAAAAAACAACGCCTAAATTTTGTGCCCAATTGGGCAAGGCTGAATACAATAAATGGTGAGGTCCGGCCCAGATATATAAAAAAATTAAAGACCAAAAGTGAACGATCGAAAGACGATAGGAATACACCGGTCGGTTGGCAACTTTTGGGATAAAATAATACATTAAACCCAGGTATGGCGTGGTTAGGAAAAAAGCAACTGCATTGTGTCCGTACCACCATTGTACCAATGCATCTTGAACACCGGCATAAACCGAATAACTTTTCATCGGACTTACCGGCAAAGCCAGGCTATTAAAAATATGCAGCACAGCGATGGTTATAAATGTAGCCAGGTAAAACCAAATTGCCACATACAAATGACGTTCTCTCCTTTTTAAAATGGTACCGATCATATTGATTCCGAATACCACCCAAATAATGGCAATAGCAATATCAATGGGCCATTACAATTCGGCATACTCTTTTGAAGAAGTGTATCTCATGGGCAGCGAAATGGCAGCTGCAACAATATCCAAACCACAACGGAAACAGTTTTGTGTATCCATAACTTTACTCAATTTATCTGATACAAAGAACCCGAACGATTGTCGAAGTAAACATGATATTTGTGATATTAAAGGCCTAATTATGCCTCCCTCCTAAATCACTTTCCCTATGAGCAAATGCGAACAATGTATCGTTAGAGAGTTTGGCTCCCTGAATGCGCTTGGAAAAGAGGAATTACTGCAGCTTGCCAAATGCAAATCGACGCAGATCATTAAAAAAGGTGACACAATTTTTGGCGAGGGTGATAAATTACACGGTGTTTTTTGTGTCAAGAAAGGCGTTTGTAAAATGACTAAATTGAGTGCTAACGGCAAAGACCAGATCGTGAAACTGATCAAAAAAGGAGAATTGCTTGGCCAACGGTCTCTGATTGGTGATGAGCCCGCCAATTTAAGTGCTATTGCGTTGGAAGATATGGAAGTTTGTTTTATTCCGAAGCCGGAAATCATTGGCTTTTTCAACAAGAACAATCAGTTTTCGATGAATGTAATGAAAACCATTTGTGTCGATTTGCGCGAAGCCGATGATGTGATGGTAAATATGGCGCAGAAAAACGTAAAAGAAAAATTGGTGTTTACGTTAGTGTATCTGGAGCAAACTTTCGGATCTCACGCCGACAAAAGTTTAAAAATAAAGCTCTCACGTGATGAAATATCCAGTATGATTGGTACCGCGACGGAAAGTTATATTCGGTTGTTATCGGAATTTAAAAAATTGGGCTTGATCGAATTGGTGGGCAAAAAAATTATTTTGAATGATCTTTCTAAACTTAAAAAAATGGCAGAATAAATTTTAATATTATAGCTTTTTGGCCTCATTCCAGAATACATCCATTTCTGCTAGTGACATATCCATTAAAGGTTTGCCTAAGGCAGCAGCCTTGCCTTCTAGATATTGAAACCGTTTAATGAATTTTTTATTGGTTCTTTCTAGCGCGTCTTCGGGATTGATACCCAAAAATCGGGCGTAGTTAATCATTGAAAATAAAACATCGCCAAATTCTGATTCAACCGCATCTTGGTCGCCTTTTTTGACTTCCACCTGCAATTCCTCTAGTTCCTCTAACACTTTATCCCAAACCTGGTGCGGCTCTTCCCAATCAAAGCCTACTCCCTTAACTTTATCCTGAATGCGACTGGCCTTAACCAAGGCTGGTAAACTTTTGGGCACACCCTCTAGAACCGAAGTTCTGCCTTCTTTAAGCTTTAGCTTTTCCCAATTCTGCTTGACTTCCTCTTCGTCTTTGACTATGACATCGCCATAAATATGCGGATGGCGGTGAATCAATTTCTCGCAAATCTCATGACATACATCTGCCATATCAAAAGCTTGACTTTCGCTGCCAATTTTGGCGTAGAAAACAATATGCAGCAAGAGATCGCCCAATTCTTTTTTAACTTCATTTAGATCGTTGTTTAAAATCGCATCGCCAAGTTCGTAGGTTTCTTCAATGGTTAAATGACGTAAAGTTTGAAGGGTTTGCTTTTTATCCCACGGACATTTTTCACGCAATTCATCCATGATGTTTAATAATCGTTCAAACGCTTGAAGTTGGACTGGTCTTGAATTCATTGGAAATGGTTTTGGTAAAAATAATAAATCCTGTCACGAAAACATCGCGACAGGATTAAAAATATATGTTACAATTATTTATTCTTTCTTGGTTTTTGCCTTTTTGACAGCGGTTTTGGCCGTTTTAACTTTTTCAGGAATTGCCACTTCCGCTACAGTTTCTTCTGCCACCGGCTCCGATGTCGCTTCAATTTGGGGTAGCGGTTCTTCTTTTGAAACCAACCCTCTCGCTTGCAGCATGTTGTACCAATTCAGTACTTTTTTAATATCGGAGGGATAAACTCTGTCCGCATCATAATCGGGAAGGATTTGCTTAAAGTAAGCTACCAATTGCATATTGTCTTCTTTGTGTGAAAGGGCCGGACCATTGTTTTCTTTGGCTGCAATATTGCGCATGACTTCTGCTAATGGCTTCTCTGCATCATGCGTATAAATTGAAATTTCAGAAAGCAAACTTACATTGCTTCTCAAGCCTACGGTAATTTTTTTTCCATCCAACAAAGACTCCGCTACAAATCCGGTGCGGGTCTGAATTTTTAATGCGTACAATCCTGGTTTACCTGAAATGGCTAATATTTTTTCTAAATTCATTTTTATAAATGTTATTTTGTTTCTCTTTTAGATTTTTTTGATGCTAACGACCTTTTTTGCTAATAAACTTCATTTTATAATCAGGCCGCGTCTTGCCTTCCATGATATTCTGAAGTTTCTTTTTGATGAGCTGTTTCTTTAAAGATGAAATTTTATCGATAAATAAAATTCCTTCAATATGGTCATATTCATGTTGAATGACACGAGCTATGAGTCCGTCAAATATTTCAACTTTTCGATCAAAATTTTCGTCATCATACTCGATGGTGATTTTTTCTTTCCGATAGACATCCTCCCTAACTTCCGGAATACTCAAGCAGCCCTCATTAAAACCCCACTCTTCCCCTTCTTCTTCGCGCATGACTGCATTGATAAAAGTGCGTTTAAAACTTTGCAATTCGTCTTGTTCCTCTAACGACAAATCTTCGTCTTCACCAAAGGGCTTGGTATCAATTACAAACAACCGAACGGCCAGACCAACCTGAGGAGCAGCAAGACCAACGCCATACGCATTGTACATGGTTTCATACATGTTGGCAATAATTTCCTTAAGTTGCGGATAGTCGGGCAGAATAGGTTCGCACACTTTTCTTAACACCGGATCTCCATAGCCTATAATCGGTAAAACCATTTCTGTTGTATTAATATTTGTTGTCTCAAGTTTTAATTAAGGTTGGCAAAAATAGTGAAAAAATAGATATTGGATTCACACAACTAAAGAATTAGCATTTTTTTATAAAATTATCACAAAGCGTACTTTTTAATCCTGAAATAATTGTTAGTATAGTTACCTTTGTGCGTAACTCATAGAGATGGTTAATCTGGTTAAAAACTTTACCAACACTACCAATTTTACTAATGCATTAAAGGTAACCATTGCGGCAGTATTGCCCGTGGTTTTGTTTGCTTATTATGGATATTTTGAAATAGGAATGACCATTGCCATTGGCGCATTTTTAACCTATCCGAGTGATATTCCAAGCACTCTAAAACATAAAATAAATGGCGTTCTGGTCGCTTCTTTTATGGTTGCGGGAGCCAATTTAGTTATCAATGTAACCTATTTGTTTCCCTACATTTTTTATCCATTTTTGGTTGTGTTGCTTTTCTTCCTTTCGATGATTTCGGTTTATGGACAACGGGCTACCATGGTCTCTTTTTCCGCGTTATTGGCAGTATCCTTGGCTTTTGCTCATCTCAATAGCGGTGTCCAAATGCTGCAGCATGCCGCGTTGATGCTGGCTGGAGGATTGTTTTATTTGTTGGTTGCGTTAGTGTTTCACTTTCTCTTTCCCTATCGTTATTTGGATTTGCAAATCGCGGAGTGCATCAAACTCACATCCAAGTATCTAAAATTGAGAGGTGATTTATGGGATGTCGATGCCAATCGCCCCCAAATTATAGAAAAACAGTTGCATTTGCAAGTAGAAATTAATCTCATTCATGAAAATTTAAGGGAAATTATTTTTAGAAACCATTCTGCTTCAGGGAGTTCGAACCAAAACCGAAAAATGCTGATCGTGTTTATAACATTAGTGGAAATTTTAGAATTGGCACTTTCTACTTCTTTTAATCATAGCGAGTTACATCAGAAGTTTGACGGCAATCCGAAGGTTTTGAAAACCTATCAAAATTTGGCTTACAATTTGGCAACCACCTTAAAACGACTTTCTAAATCGGTAGAAAATAAAACCAAATATTTTTCCAATATGGAACTATTGGAAAATTTAGAGCAGTTAGAGAATAGCATCTTGGATTATGAAAAGGATCTGGGTAAAAATAGTGTTTCCGAAGGTGTGTTGATGTTGAACAACATGCAGCATTATGTGCAGAAGCAAATCGAAAAAATCCGGATTGTTGAACGTGCTTTTACTTTAGCTTTCAATGCACAAGATATTAAAGGCAAAGAGAGAGACCTTGAAAAGTTTCTGACACCACTTTACTATCCGCTTTCAACGCTACGAGAAAATCTGAGTTTTTCCTCTTCTATTTTCAGACATTCGTTACGACTCACCGTTACAATTGTAGCCGGAGTTGTTCTGGGAAAATGGTTGCCATTTCAAAATGTATACTGGATTTTACTCACCATCGTCGTCATTATGCGGCCTGGGTATGGACTCACAAAAAAACGCTCCTATGAAAGAATTTTAGGAACGTTGTTTGGCGGAGCCATTGCGTTCGGGCTGATTTCAATTGTTCATCAACCTATTGCAATAAGTGCACTGGCCATATTGTCGATGTTGTTGGGATTTTCTTTTACGCAAATTAATTATAAAATCGGGGCCACCTTCGTGACGATGTATGTGGTTTTCGTGTATGGTATGCTCACACCCAACATCCAAGATGTTATCCAATACCGAATTCTAGACACTCTGGTGGGAGCAGCCCTGTCGTTTACCGCCAACTATTTGCTTTGGCCAACATGGGAATTTTTGAACGTTCGTTTGTTTTTAGAAGAATCAATACAAGCCAATCGCGATTATTTAAAGGAAATTTCCTTACTGTACAATAAGAAAGGAGATGCTGCCACTTCATATAAATTGGCTCGGAAAAACGCATTCGTTAAAATCGGGAATTTAATGGCTTCTTTTCAAAGGATGCTACAAGAACCAAAATCGAAACAGAAGCAGTCAAAAATGATTTACAAATTGGTTGAACTCAACCACAGCTTACTGTCTTCTACCGCGTCATTGGGTACTTATATTCAAACCCATCAAACGACAAAAGCTTCAGCAGCATTTAATGTGGTAATTGAAACGGTGGTTCAAAATTTAGAAATGGCAATGGCAAGCGTAAAATCAAGAGATTTTCAAGTCGACGCTGCCGATGCCACAAAGGTAGATTTGGATATCCATTTTACAAAACTCAAAAATATCAGGCGCCAAGAATTAAAAATGCATCCTTTACTTAGCGAAGCCGAGTTTGAGTCAAAAATGCAGGAATCTCAATTGGTCATTGAGCAGTTAATCTGGCTGGTCAGCATCTCTAAAAGTATGATTCAAAGCGCGCAAGCACTCAATAACACTTGAGGCATTAACCACCAACTTTTCCATTTTAGTAATGTACTTTTAATATTCATCAAAGGAACAATTTTAAAACCTGATCTGTAACCAAAGTGCAATTCCGTAAATTGACATTCCTCAGCCAAACAAATATTGGACTAACACTAAATTTTATAAAGTATGCAATAACCAAGTAATGGTAGATGTATCAAAATTATGAATTAAATCATCTTCCGGATGAGGTAATCCTGAAGCATAATGGTAGCAGAAATTTCATCGACCAGTGCTTTATTGAGACGTTGTTTCTTATTTAATCCGCTGTCAATCATTGTTTTAAAAGCCATTTTAGAAGTAAAGCGCTCATCTACCCGAACCACAACCATCTTGGGAAATGTTTTCGCAAATCGCGTCACGAAGGCCTCAATAACTTCAGTACTTTGCGAGGGTTCACCATTCATTTGCTTGGGTTCTCCAATAAGTACCTTGATAACGTTTTCCTTTGAAAAATAATCCTTTAAAAAAACGAAAATCGTTTCTGATGTAATGGTTGTCAAGCCAGATGCGATAATCTGAAGATCGTCAGTAACGGCAATTCCGGTGCGCTTTTGTCCGTAATCGATCGCAAGAATTCGTGCCATTTTTTCTTTCAAAGATAAGTCAACGACCGAGTTTTTTAAATACTTTTTTAAATAATCTGCTAAAAATCTCCTTCCGATTACAGAAATGAAATTTAAAATTCTCTGTAATGTGTACGATTTTATCGACAAACTACACCGAATTAATTATATAATTTGAATTTTCCTATATAAAATTACAATTTTAAAAAATTAATTGCGTTCTTTCAGAACCAAATCATTACAAATGAAATTTAAAATTGTTCTGCCAATAATTTTATCGTTATTTTTTATTTCTGCCGTTGCGCAACACAAAGTTTTTGCTTATAGCCAAATTCAGTCAAGAAATGATGTTCAACAATGGGGGAAAGTTCAAAATGTGGGCGATCAAGTTGCACGTTTTAGTCCAGCGGAGATTGATTTGAATATTGATAAAAAATACCACCTCACCATCGTTTCGAAGACTGATTTGCCAGACAACGGCATAGTATATTTGTGTAACGACGAAAAATCCAATCGGGTTACCGTCATGTTATTCGACAATAGTAAAATGTTTCTTTACAGCAAAACAAAACGGTTTCAAATTAATTTTGACCATTTTCAGAATAGGGGCATTATTGCCGATACCGATTGATTTTTTTTACTTCTGAACTGCCCTTGCATTTTTCTGCTATTTTTCCAACAAAATAAATTACAGCAATGATTTCAAAATTAGTTTTGTTTTCAAAAATTGCGTTTATATTTGCTGAAATACTTACACCATGAATCCGTTAAAAACCATCATAGAACAAGCTTGGGAAAACCGTGCTTTGTTACAGGAAATAGAAACAACGACAGCGATCAGAACCGTTATTGATTGTCTTGACGCCGGAACCCTGAGGGTCGCAGAACCTGTTTCTGGAGGTTGGCAGGTTAACGAATGGGTCAAAAAAGCAGTAATACTCTACTTTCCAATCCAGAAAATGGAAACTTTTGAAGTAGGCATCTTTGAATACCACGATAAAATTCCGCTAAAAAGAGGATATGCCGAGAAAGGAATTCGGGTCGTGCCGCACGCTGTTGCCAGACATGGAGCATATATTTCCAAAGGAGTCATATTGATGCCGAGTTACGTCAATATTGGCGCGTATGTAGATGAAGGCACCATGGTCGATACTTGGGCTACCGTTGGGAGTTGCGCACAAATTGGTAAAAATGTTCATTTAAGCGGCGGTGTTGGAATTGGTGGTGTCTTAGAACCAGTGCAATCAGCACCCGTAATCATTGAAGACGGCGCATTTATAGGTTCTCGTTGTATTGTTGTCGAAGGGGTCCGAGTTGAAAAAGAAGCGGTTTTAGGCGCGAACGTTTGTCTTACCGCTTCAACAAAAATTATCGACGTTACCGGGTCCACACCAATTGAAATGAAAGGAATCGTACCGGCCCGTTCCGTGGTGATTCCGGGGAGTTACACCAAGTCATTTCCTTCGGGAGATTATCAGGTGCCCTGCGCTTTAATCATTGGCAAAAGAAAAGCTTCGACCGATTTGAAGACTTCATTGAATGAGGCATTAAGAGAATACGACGTGGCCGTTTAATTTGTATTCTAAAAAGCCCTACATGAAAATATTGGTAATCCAGCAAAAGATGATTGGCGATGTACTGGTAAGTAGCATTATTTGCAACAATCTTCGTACGGGCTACCCCGAAGCTCAAATTGATTACCTTGTCTATGAATCTACTGCTGCGGTGCTAGACGGTAATACAGCGATCGACCATTTGATTTTGTTTAAAGAAATTCACCGTAAAAGCAACAAGGCTTTCTTACAATTGGCTTTCCAAATCAGAAACGAAAAATATGATTTGGTAATTGATGCTTATTCAAAACTTGAAAGCTGGGTTTTTGTATTGCTAAGCGGGGCTCAGAGAAGAATATCTTATAAAAAAACGGGTCGAAGTTTTTTATATACTGACAACGTACCCTTTGCTAATTTTCCTAAAACCAACATGGGACTGGCAATTGAAAGACGACTTTCATTGTTGAAGCCGTTGCATCTGACAATGGAAATTGATCCTCTGCCTAAATTATTTGTTACCGAAACAGAAAAGCGACAGGCGCAAACTCTTTTTGAAAAACACCAAGTGCCGCTTCATAGAAAAACGGTCATGATTAGCCTTTTAGGTAGTGAAAATCTTAAGACTTACCCTTTAGAATACATGGCCTCCCTGGTAGACGCCATCGCAGATACGCATGATGTCAATATCCTTTTTAATTATTTTCCAAAACAAATCGAAGATGCGCGAAAAGTATATGAATACTGCTCAAAAGCGACGCAGCAAAAAATTTATTTTGATTTATTAGGCCATGATTTGCGCTCATTTATCGGGATTATGAATCATTGTGATCTGATTGTTGGCAATGATGGTGGCGCGATCAATATGGCAAAATCGTTAAACAAACCTTCATTCATTATTTTTTCGCCATGGATAGAAAAGAAGATTTGGGCCACTTTTGAAGATGGGGTGCGTCATATTTCGGTTCATTTAAAAGAATTTCGCCCTGAATTATTTGAAGGCTTTTCAGAAAAAGCGCTTAAAGGAATCACACCGGAACTTTACCAAGAATTTAAACTTAGCCTATTTATCAAAACGATGTCGGCTTTTTTAAATACAAATTTAAACGCCGCAACCATTGTGCGTCCGCTGAAAATTGTTCCCATTTCACTGCCTCTTACTGCTTTAATCATTACCTACAACGAAGAAAAACACATTAACGCGTTGATGGAAGACCTGGCTTTTGCCGATGAAATAATTGTAATTGATTCGTTCAGTACGGACAATACCGCAAAATTGGTCAGTAGTTTTGCCAAGGCGCAGCTGATTAGGAATAAATTTGTAGATTACACTTCACAGCGTAATTTTGCGATCTCTTGTGCTAAAAATCCCTGGATCCTTTTCTTAGACGCTGATGAGCGATTTACTGATGAGTTAAAAGCTGAAGTTATTGAAACAATACAACTTAAAGAAGCGTCAAGCGCATATTTGTTTTACAGAACTTTTATATTTGAAGATCGAAAACTTAAGTTTAGTGGCTGGCAAACCGATAAAATATTTCGTCTGTTTCAAAAAGACAAAGCCCATTATACTACCGAACGTTTGGTGCATGAAAAACTTACCGTTAATGGAAAAATAGGAAAGTTAAAAAATAAATTAATTCACTTTTCTTACACTGATTATGAAACCTACAAAGGCAAGATGGTGAGCTACGGGAAATTTAAAGCAAAAGAAGAATTTTTAAAAGGCGTGCATCCGAATGCGTATCACTTTTACCTGCATCCTGCTTATAAATTTTCGTACCAGTACTTGGTGAGATTGGGTTTCTTGGATGGTAAAAAGGGAATCATCATTTGCTATTTAAACGCCCTGAGTGTTTATGTTCGTTACCAGGAATTGAAAAAGATGAGGCTTACCGAAAATCTACTTCCAAAACTTTAGCCGTTGCTTCATTTTGATTTTTTGGTGAAACCTAATTTGAAAATGATAAGTTTCGTGCCACATTTTTTTAAAAATGTCGGCTTCACTTTGGTTCGGATACAATTTTGAATATTCGTTACTCATCACTGCAATCATTTCTTTCTTCGGCGTCAGTCGTGACAAATTTTTCATCCGCATTTCAAATGACATTTCATTGTGAAAATTCATCCGATTCAGATCAACTAAAAAAAACGCATATTGGCCATGTGCCACTTTTTTGATCAGCGTATTTCCTGGAGAATGGTCTAAAAACTCCACTCCTTTCTCATGCAGTTGAAAGCAAAAACACACAAATTGCCGCAGGATATTGTCGTGATCGGCATAATCCGGATTTTCAACCAATTCTCTAAAAGTCAACTCTGTGTGAAGATGTTCGCTGAGGTAGTAGCTTTTCCCCAGTCCAGCAAATGAGAAATTTTCAGCGTAAGCGACTGGTTGCGGCGTTCCAATTCCATATTCTAATAAAGTATTGGCAAACTCATACGATCTTCTTGCTTTCGATTTTCTCAGGAATTTATAGGCAAATTGGTTGATGATATTAGGCACTTTAAACGATTTGATATTGATCGTTCTACTATCAAGTTCGAAGAGTTTTATGGTATTTCGCTTTCCATCTCCAAAAAGTCTACCGGTCGAATCGAAATTGGCAATATAGCCAGAGAGTATCGATTTAGCGTTTGAGAATTGAGAATGGAGCTTTAACTGCATTAAATATTTGTATGTGTCGGCAAAAGTAGGGAATGCATTTTATTTTTCCAATTTAAGCTAACGATTCGATCAAGTTTTTAGTGTTTGACTATTTATTTCAAGTATTGATCTATGCCGTTAGTAATCCGAACCGTCTTTTTAGCTAAGGTCTCACTTTGCATCTTATCGTTGATTTCGACATTATCTTTTGAATTAATGGGATGGTATAAATGGTATACAATTCCGGCATAACGGAGCCTCCTGGCTTTAACCCCATAATTTCCCATACGAATAACCAAATCAGAATCTTCTCTTCCCCAGCCTTCAAAATCCTCGTTGTATCCATTCACCGCTATAAAATCATCGCGCCAAAATGATACATTACAACCTCTAAATTTTTTCGAAATTCCGTCATGCGGTTTGTATAAATTGGATAGCAAAGGGAAGTGCAATGTTCTGGTTTTGTTTTTAATTTCTTTGGAAAACAGATTGTAACTAATTGTTTGTTGACTTAAAATCGAGTCTATCGCTTTTGGTAAAATGTTGACGCGCGAACCATACAGATAAACTCCTTTGGCCTTGGCGTTAAGGTGGTCTTCAATGAATTTCGGATGCAAAATGCAATCTCCATCTACTTGAATAATATAAGCTGAGGAAGTTTCAGCTATGGCTTTATTTAAAATTTTCGATTTCCGAAATCCTTTATCTTCCTGCCAAAAATGGCGAATGGGTACTGGGCTTTTGACTTGAAATTGGGAAATCAATTCTTTGGTTTCCTCTCGAGATCCATCATCTGCAATCAGAATTTCATTTGGCAAAACGGTTTGCAATAACACGCTCTTAAGAACCAATGTTAACGCTT
>JACMOK010000172.1 GCA_014378065.1 Flavobacterium sp. | reverse complement strand
TATCAAAAATCAATTGTTCCGGAAGTGTTTTAAAAACAAAAAAATCAGACGTTGGTTTTACAGATTAAAAGGACTGCCAAATGAAATGATTTTTAAATACTAATTATCAGTGCAGCAAAGCCCGTTTACCATACTCATTACAACCAAAAACCGACTGGCAGACCTGACCTACACTTTAAGCCAGATCAATTATTTGTTTGAAGACCGTGGCGTGGCTTGTATTATTTGCGACGATGGTTCCACCGATGAAACCAGTGCATTCCTGAAAGCCAATTACCCCAACCTTCATCTAATTCGCAATGACAAAAGCAAAGGATTAATTTACAGCAGAAACAAGTTGCTTGCTTTGACGCAGACTGACTATGCGATTTCACTTGATGACGATCTGCATTTTATAACGCAAAATCCGCTGGAAATCATCGAAAATCATTTTAATCAGCATCCAGAGTGCGGCGTGATTGGTTTTCGGATTTTCTGGAGTAAATCACCTCCAATTTCGACAGATACCAATGAAGGTCCAATTCGAATGAAAAGTTTTGCGGGAGGTGCTCACGCATGGAGGATGAAAGCATGGCATCAGATTCCGGATTATCCGGCTTGGTTTGTTTTTCATGGAGAGGAAGACTTCGCCGCCTACCAGATGTTTAAAAAAAACATTGAAATTCAATATCTGCCTGCCGTATTGGTGCACCACCGGGTAGATATGAAACAAAGAAAAAATGATTCCGACTATACCATTCGCTTGCGGCGTTCCTTGCGTTCGGGCTGGTATTTGTATTTTCTTTTTTTTCCAATAGCCAACATACCCAGATTGTTGCTTTATTCGATTTGGATGCAACTCAAAACAAAAGCTTTTAAAGGGGATTTCAGAGCTTTACGAGCATTATTACTTGCATTATTAGATCTGATTTTTGCCATTCCAAAGATGGTTCAGCATGCTAACAGACTCAGTATAAAAGAGTATGCTGCTTACCAAAAACTGGAAAATCTTAAATTGTACTGGAAACCGAAAAATTAGCTATTTTTACGACAATATTTAATAAATATAATGAAGAATATAGCTGTGATTCCGGCTCGTGGAGGTTCAAAAAGATTGCCTAACAAAAATATTTTATCGCTAGGCGGAATTCCTTTAATTGCCCACAGTATTTTAGCGGCTCAAAAAAGCAGCCACTGTATCGATGCAATTTATGTTTCAACGGATGATCCCGAAATAAAGAAAATTTCCTTGGCCTACGGCGCCAATGTAGTAGATAGACCTCTTCATTTGTCAGGCGATTTGGAACCTACCGTAACCGCGCTAAAAAACGTTCTTGAAAATATCGACATCCAAATTGACAACGTTTTTTTATTGCAACCCACCAATCCGTTACGACCCCCAAATCTAATCGAAGAGGCTTTCCAAGTTTTTAAAAAAAACAAGGCCGATAGCCTGATGACGGTTTCGTTGAATCATCAAAAATTCGGTAAAATCAAAGATAACATGTTCATTCCGTTCAATTACATAATAGGACAGCGAAGCCAGGACCTAGAACCGCTCTATTTTGAAAATGGTTTGCTTTATATAATGAAGGCAGCTTTAATTCTACAAGAAAAATTGGTAGGTCCAAGGCATTTTCCGATGATTGTAGCGCATCCGTTTGCTGTGGTAGATATAGACCACCAGTGCGATTTAGACTATGCAACTTATCTCTATCAGAAATACAATATCCAAAATACTAAAAATCCAATATGAATCCATTTATAGCAATCGCCGGTCGGAAAATAGGCATTGATTTCTCTCCACTCGTCATTGCAGAAATCGGAATCAACCACGAAGGCTCTTTAAAAACGGCTTTGGAAATGGTGGATGCTGCACATCGGGCGGGCGTTGAGGTCGTCAAACACCAAACTCACATTGTGGCCGATGAAATGAGCGCTGTAGCCAAAAAAGTCATTCCCGGAAATGCGAAGGTGTCTATTTACGAAATTATGGAGCGCTGTGCCCTCAACGAAGAAGACGAAATTCAATTGAAAAAATATGTTGAAGGCAAAGGCATGATTTTTATTTCGACCCCTTTTTCACGTGCTGCTGCTGACAGGTTGGAGCGGATGAAGGTTTCCGCTTACAAAATTGGTTCTGGAGAATGCAACAACTATCCGTTGTTAGAACACATAGCTTCATTTGGGAAACCAGTAATTTTAAGCACCGGAATGAATACTATTGAAAGTGTTCGCAAGGCAGTGGCTATTTTTGACAAACACAACGTTGAAGTGGCGCTGCTGCACACCACGAATTTATATCCAACACCAATTCATTTGGTACGATTTGGTGCGATGACCCAATTGCACGAATCCTTTCCTGATAAAGTTTTCGGCCTTAGTGACCACACCTTGAATAACAATGCCTGTTTGGGCGCAGTTGCTTTAGGTGCGAGCATATTGGAACGGCATTTCACTGATCACAGTCAACGAATAGGACCCGATATCGTCTGCAGTATGGACGAAGCCGCAACAAGGGAACTAATTGTAAACTCCAACGAAATTTGGCAGATGCGTGGTGGCACTAAAGGTCCTGCAAAAGAAGAACAGGTCACGATTGATTTCGCTTTTGCAACCGTTTGTGCCATTGCTCCGATAAAGAAGGGAGAAATCCTGACGAAAAAAAACATTTGGGTAAAAAGGCCTGGTACCGGAGAAATTTTAGCCGAACATTACGAAAGCTTGTTGGGGAAACGAGCCGCCAGAGATATTGACAATGATGAACAATTAACTTTTAACGACGCAGGCCATGAGTAATTTATACGATTTACATAAGAATTTTGAATATGAAAATGGCTTTTATGCTACGGCAAGTCCGGCCCGTTTTAGCAAATTTGTAAGTCATCTGGAATTTTTTAAACAAACCGCGCACATCAGGGGAGAAATCGTTGAATTTGGTATTTTTAAAGGGAATTCCTTTTTTAGATGGATTAAATTCAGAGATCTATTAGAACAAACCAACAGCAGGAAAGTTATTGGTTTTGACATTTTTGGTGATTTTCCTGAAGCGCAGTATGAAGCCGATAAAATGACACGAGAAGCGTTTGTTAATGAAACCAATGGTGGTAGAAGTATCAGTTTTGAAGAAATTAATTCACTGTTGCTCGAGCAAGGATTGCAAAAAAATGTAGATATTGTCAAAGGTGATATTTTGGTTACTTTAGATAAATATCTAGCGGATCATCCCCATTTGAAAATTTCATTATTGCATATAGACGTTGATTTGTATGAACCGACAAAACATATTTTAGAAAGATTATATGATAAGGTAGCCAAGGGCGGCATTATAATTTTTGACGATTACGGCTCTTTTGCCGGAGCCAATAAAGCCGTCGATGATTTTTTTGACAATAACATAGAAATTAAAAAGCTGCCTTACTCTCATGCTATTTCTTACATTGTAAAATGATTATTGTAAAAAAAATTCTTTTTTTAACCGGGACTCGTGCTGATTTCGGCAAAATAAAATCATTGATTCAAGTTCTTGAAAAGGAAGCGACATTCGAGGTTTACGTTTTTGTCACGGGCATGCACCTTCAGAGAGAATATGGTTATACTTTATTAGAAATAGAAAGGTGTGGTTTTAAAAACATCCATACCTTTCAGAATCAAACGCATGAAACAACGATGGATTTGACATTGGCCAAAACCATTGAAGGACTTTCGGCACACGTTAAAGCAATTGTTCCTGATATGATTGTGGTGCACGGCGACCGTGTAGAAACTTTAGCCGGAGCTATTGTAGGATCCCTCAATAATATTTTGGTAGCTCATATCGAAGGTGGCGAACGCTCCGGAACCGTCGATGAACTGATTCGGCACAGTGTGAGCAAATTGAGTCACATTCATTTTGTGTCCAATGCAGAGGCAAAAAAAAGATTGTTACAAATGGGCGAAATAAAGTCTTCCATCTATACTATCGGTTCGCCCGATGTTGATATAATGTTTTCAGATGATTTGCCCAGTTTGGCATTGTCGAAGGCTTATTATGAAATTGACTTTACAAGGTATGGCATCGCAATGTTTCACCCAGTAACGACCGAGGCCAGTGATATGGCGCAGTATGCAGAGGAATTTGTAAATGCTTTGGTGGCCGACCATCATAATTATGTGATCGTTTTTCCAAACAATGATATGGGTAGTCAATCGATTATTGATGCGTATCAAAAGCTCAAAAAAAATAATCGATTTCGGATATTTCCTTCGCTTCGTTTTGAATATTTTCTGACATTACTTAAAAATAGTCAATTTATTATTGGCAACAGCAGTGCCGGAATACGCGAAGCGCCTTACTACGGAATCCCAATTATTAACATCGGTACGCGGCAACAAAATCGGGCCATACATGCCAATATCATCAATGTGGATTATCAGGAAAAATCTATTTTAAAAGCGTTAAAAAAGATCGATTCCCACCAAGTGGAAGTGAATAATTTGGATTTTGGAAAAGGCAATAGCGCGCAGTTGTTTCTGGAATCATTGGTAGACAGTTCTATCTGGGCATTAAATCATCAAAAGCAATTCAGGGATATCTAATGAAAAGAATGAAAGTATTTATATTACTTCCTGACGGCATTGGTTTGCGGAATTTCGCTTACACCGATTTTTATAAAACAGCTCAAGCCCACGGATTTGATATTGTATTTTGGAACAATACTCCTTTCGATTTAACAACGCTGGGATTTGATGAAATTAGAATTGAAAACGCCAAATGTCATCCCATAACCAACATACTCAAAAAAGCGCGGGTGCAAATCGACTTGAATTTAAACAAAAGACGATTTAATGATTCGGTGTATGATAGTTATCGTTTCCCGGTGAAGTACGATTCAATCAAAGCCACGCTCAAAATACTCGCCTTAAAAGTAGTCGTGCTATTTTATTCTTCGGAACAGGGCATTGAAAAAGTTAAAAAGCGAATTTGTAATCTTGAAAAAAAAACCGGCTATTATCAGTATTGTCTTGAAGTTTTAGCAACAGAAAAGCCAGATTTCGTCTTTTCCACTAACCAAAGAACCGTAGCCGCTATCGCACCCATTTTAGCAGCGCAAGCATTAAAGATACCAACAGCGACCTTTATTTTTTCATGGGATAACCTGCCCAAAGCGACATTGGTTCTCGAACCCGACTATTATTTTGTTTGGAGCACACACATGAAAGCGGAATTGCGGCTGTACTATCCTTTTATTGCTGAAAGTCAAATTTTCGTCACCGGAACGCCCCAATTCGAATCGCATAGCAACCGAAGGCATATCCAATCTAAAGAAGTATTTTTTAAAAAGTACCATTTGGATGTTGCCAGGAAATACATTTGTTATTCGGGAGATGACATTACGACCTCGCCAAATGATCCGCAATACCTAGAAGACACTATCGAAGCCATACGCAAATTGAATGCGAAAGGCTACCAATTGGGCATCATTTTTAGAAGGTGTCCTGTTGATTTTTCAGATCGATACGACGCTGTTTTAGATAATAATAAAGATATTGTTACTTCTATTGATCCGAAATGGCAAAAAACAGGTGTCTTATGGAATACCATTCTGCCTACTGTAGAGGATCTAGATTTGCAGATGAACACAATTGCACACAGCGAAATGGTAATCAATCTAGGCTCTTCGATGGTATTTGATTATATCGCTTATGAAAAACCGTGTGCGTACATCAATTATGATATTATAGGAGCTACAAAATCGCATTTGTCCATCAAGCAAATTTATGAATTTGTGCATTTTCGCTCGATGCCCTCGCCAGAATCGGTGTTGTGGATTAACAGTTCAAACGATATTGAACAAACAATTATCAACGGACTCGAACACAAAGACAAGACCATAAAAAGTGCAGAAGTGTGGTTTGAAAAAATCAATCAACATCCTGTTAACCAAGCTTCATCGAGAATTGTTCAGGCCATTCAAGAAATAATGTCGCTTTCTGAATTTTAAGTTATATGCTCCATGATTATTAAAATAGCACGATATTTTGACTACCCGGATCTCAAAAGGCAAACGCCTGGTGGCTCAATGAAATGGGGAGAATTCACCTTTACCGAAGAACCCATAACCGAATGTGATTATTTGGTTATCTTAGAATATCCCAAAGCTGATTTTTCGATTTCGGTAAATAAAAATAATATTCTGCATATTTGCCAAGAGCCGCCCAATGAAGTTTCTAAATACCGGCAGTATGCCAACAAAAATGTCAAGCTGATTTTTAATCAAATGGATATAAAAAAAAACAATATCCTTTCACACGGAGCGCTTCCTTGGCATATTGATAAGGATTTTGATTATTTGAACAATTTGAAGGCGGACGATCTGACCAAGGAAAATAAAATCGTGTGGGTGACCAGCAACCAGCGTACTTCAAAGGGGCACAACATCAGGATGGATTTTTTGGAGCGTATAAAAGGTCTGCCCGATGTTGAATTGTATGGTAGGGGCATTCAACCCATTGAAGATAAATGGAGTGTGCTGCAAAATTCAAAGTATGCAATTGCGTATGAAAATTTTCAAAATAACTATTATTGGACAGAGAAAATTATAGACTGCTATTTAAGTTTTTCAATGCCAATTTATGTGGGTTGCAAGGCGATAGAGAATTTCTTTCCTAAAAATTCTTTTATCCAACTGGATCCGCTCGACAAGCATATCGATTTATTTTTTAAAGAATTGCTCACTTCCAAAAAATGGGAGGCCAATCTGGACGCGATTGCAGAAGCCAGGAGGTTAATTTTAAACGAGTACCAGCTGTTTCCATTTCTGTACCATCAAATTAAGGCATTAGAAACGGTGAAAGGTGAATTTGCAAGCAAGTCAAAGGAACGCATCGCTTTCCAGGGCAAAAACCAATATTTTGATAATTTCCCGAAGCGGCTGTTGCTGGAGAAAAATATTATAAAAATAAAGAATAAAATCTTACGCTAACACCTTAAAGTACCACCAATGGCAGAACGCTATTTTTCGCAATTCAAACAAGATAAGTTCCTCAATGAAGTGCTTTTCAATCATAAACAACATGGATTTTTTGTTGATATTGGCGCACACGATGGCGTAACGATCAGCAATAGTTTGTATTTTGAAAAGTATAAAGAATGGAAGGGAATATGTATCGAGCCCAATTCGAACGTATTTTCAAAACTGCAATCCAACAGACAATCGATGAATTTAAATGTTTGTGTAGGAAACGGCAACCAAACTGTAAAATTTACACAAATTGAAGGTTATTCTGAAATGCTGAGCGGGATTTCAGATCAATACAACGAAAAGCATTTGGAAAGGATACAACATGAAATTAAGGCCAAAGGTGGGAAAATGATCGAAATAGACGTAGAGATGATTACGTTAGACAAGATTGATGCTTTAAAAAATCAGAAAATTGATTTTATTTCGATTGATACCGAAGGCAATGAGTTTGAGATTGTAAAATCGATCGATTTTGATTTAATTCGCATGACAGCTTTGGTGATCGAAAACAATTATAACGACAATAGAATAAAAGACCATTTGAATGGTTTGGGTTATTTGTTAATTTATAAACTCGATTGTGATGAGATATTTTTGTTAAAGAAAGAGTATTCTCTGGCCATAAAAACTAGAGTATTGTTTTGGAAATTTCAAAGTCTAACCCAAAAAATAACCGCCAAATTGGGTTTAAAATAACGCAGAGATAGAGATGACAAAATCGGAATTAAACGAAATCATAGCTGCAGATTTGTCTCGGTATAGTAAAAGAAAATATTCTTTAGGGCTATTTATTCGATATTTCTACATGGAAATTATTCCGGGACTAAAGTATACCATCATCTTTAGATATTGCCAGTATTACCGAAAAAGAAACCGATTTGTGTTTTATTTTTTCTTTCTTTGGCTCCGGCGATTAAAATACAAGTATGGATTTGATATTTCGTATCGCACCATAATCGGAAAAGGTTTATACATAGGCCATTTTGGTGGTATTGTCATTCATGGTGACGCTGAGATAGGAGAATATTGCAATCTATCACAAGGCATGACGATTGGTGTGCTTGTCAGGGGAAATAAAGTCGGAATTCCAAAAATGGGTGACCGCGTTTTTATCGGTCCGGGTGCAGTCATATTAGGAGGTATTATCATTGGCAATGATGTATTGATTGGAGCCAATGCTATTGTAACTTTTGATGTGGCTGATAGGTCGGTGGTTGCGGCACCATTGGCAACCGTTATTTCAGAAAGAGGTTC
>JACMOK010000171.1 GCA_014378065.1 Flavobacterium sp. | reverse complement strand
GCTGAACAATACGAGCAGCTAGCCGAAAACCAAATGGTTTTGCAAAATTTAGGCGACTGTTATTACAACAATTCGCAAATGAAAGATGCCGTTCGTGTATATGGTAAATTGTTTTTAACATACAAAGACAGCATAAAACCAGAATATTATTTTAAATATGCGCATTCGCTGTTGGGAATTACTGACTACCCAAAGGCAGATCTCATCATGAGTGAATACCTAAAATACAACGTCAGTACGCCAAGATTTATTACCAACCTGACAACGAATGTTCCGTTCAATTATGTCATTCAGCCTATGGCTAAGAACATGTCGAATGGCGACTTCGGCATGTCTTTTTACGGAGACAAGGTCGCGTTTGCTTCGCTGCGAAATGCCGAGGCCAAATCGTTCAACTGGAATGACAAGCCCTATCTTGATCTGTTTAGTGCTGATGTAAATGATAAGGGATTGCTGACCAATGTTGAGCCATTTCCCAAAGAAATCAACTCCAAAACACACGAAAGTTCGGCTACCTTTAGCACTGACGGACGCACTATGTACTTTAACCGTACCAGTGATAAAAAAGTAAAAATTGGCGATGAAAAAGTAGCCAACATTAAAATTTTTAAGGCGGAATTTAAAGACGGAAAATGGGAAAATATAATCGTAGTACCTTTCTCAAACGACAATTATTCAACGGAACACCCCGTGCTGACAAAGGATGGTAAAAAATTATATTTTTCAAGTGACATGCCCGGTTCGTTGGGTTCATTTGATATTTATGTTGTCGATGTAAATGAAGATGGCAGTTTTGGAGTGCCCCAAAATATGGGTATAGCAATCAATACGGTGCATCGCGAGCAATTTCCTTTTGTTTCAGACGATGGCACGATTTTGTATTTTGCCTCCGACGGACACCAAGGTATGGGAGGACTCGATATTTTTATGAGCAAATCTTACAATGGCGTTTTTGCCAAACCTTTAAATCTGGGTGAAACAATCAACAGCAACCTTGATGATTTTGGCTATGTTGTGGATGAAAAAAAGAACAAAGGATATCTGTCGTCGAACCGCAAAGGAGGCGATAATCTTTACAGCTTTACCAGAACTGAAAACGAAGAGCGCTTTGTAGTGGAAGGGGAAGTGAAAGACAAAAATACCCAAAACCTTCTGCCAGGAACTTTAGTTTCCCTTTATGATGAACACAACATATTGATCGGGCAAATGGTGGTTGGTGTCGAGGCTGATTATGTGTTCAATACCGAACCCAATAAGAAATATAGGATCGAAGCGGTTAAAGATTTCTATATTCCGCACAGCGAGGAATTTACCACTAATGAAGATGGGAAATTGAGGTACACCATAGAACTGTTTATGGAATGCTACGACGATGCTGAAGAAATTATTACAAAGCGTCAAGATGGAAAAGTGCAAATTGTATTGGAAAATATTTATTTTGATCTGAACAAATGGGATATTAAGCCCGATGCTGCCAGAATCTTAAACAGCTTAGTGGATTTGTTGAAGAAATATCCCGATATGGAAATTGAGTTGGGCGCACATACCGATTCTAGAGCCTCAGATACTTATAATTTAATTCTTTCAAATCGACGTGCTGCTTCCACTTTAGAATATTTAGTAAAGTCCAGCATCAATAGAAAAAGACTACGTTCTAAAGGCTATGGAGAATCAGTTCCATTAATCAAATGCGGAACTTCGAAAGCTTGCACAGAACAAGAACATTCAATCAACAGGCGTTGCGAATTTATCATCCTCAAGTAAAAACAAAATGCCACTAGTGATAGTGGCATTTTTTATTCAAAACATGTTTATCTTAAAATTTATTTTCTACTTCAGCGGCTGTTAGCATCAGGTAATGTAAGTCGGTATTTTTAATAAAAGGCTTGAGCAATTCGCTACCGGGACCAAAGGCCGCCAACTCGACATAGTCACCTGAATGATCCATGCTGATCCAACCTACCGAATTGTTTTTCTTCTGCATTTCTGAAAAAGCCTGATAGGGCAATTTTTTATAGTTATACAATCCGCCTTCTTCTTTGTGCAGCCCATCATAAAAAGTCAATAATATTTTGGCATTTTCCTCCGATATGGTTTTGCCATTCGCCACTTCGACCAATTCTCGAACCTGAGCGACGGAACTGTCTGCGTGTATTGCATTCAACAACCATTCATTGGTATGTTTGTACTTTTGGATGCTATCAAAATTGGCGTTCGCTTCTTTGCCATAAATTATTCCTGGATTGGCATTGCCATGGTCTGTTGTAATGATAACAAGGGTTTCTTTGTCTTTTTCGGCAAAATCGATGGCCACTTTTATGGCTTCGTCAAACGCAATTTGATCATATAACAAGGCAGCAACATCATTAGAATGTGCGCCCCAATCGACTTTCCCACCTTCTATTTGTAGTACGAATCCTTTTGGATTGTTCTTCATTTTGTCGATGGCTTTTTGTGCCATTTCCGCCAAAGTTGGAATCGTTTGGGTTAATTTTATGTCGTTGCTCCGGTCAATAGAATATGGCAAACCGTCTTCAGAAAATACGCCCAGAAGCTGTTTTTCGCTACTTGCATTCAGCATCTCAGTTCGATTTTTAGCAATTTGATAACCTTTTTTTTCAAAGACTCCAAAAATGTCTTTTTTATCTTTGCGTTTGTTTGCATCAAAAAACTCAAGGCCACCGCCCATCATCACGTCAAAATTAATATCGAGATACTTTTCTGCAATTTCTTCTTGCCCTTTTCTGCTGATGCTGTTGACACAAAATCCGGAAGGAGTTGCATGGGTGATAGGTACCGTCGTGACACAGCCCGCCATTTTTCCGGTTTTTTTAAATTTCTGCCAAATCGGCAAATATTCTTCGCCATTGACTCCCACATTTACCGAACCATTGTTGACGCGAAAACCACTACCCCAAGACGAACTTCCCGCTGCGGAATCAGTGACAATAGAACTTGCCGAAGCAGTATCCATCAAGGCACGTGAAACCCGATTGTCTTTGAATAGTTGTATCCAATTCGACGTTTTGCCAAGCATTCGGTTCAGATGCACATCGGCCATATTGAGCGTGCCGGTGCTCATGCCATCACTCACTAAAAATATAATATTTTTTGCTTTTTTGTTCTTATTGACAGCTTCGAGGCCTACAGTTTGCGCACTACTTCCAAAAGGATTGATGATGCTAGTACCCAAAGCAAACAACGAGGTGTTCCTGAAAAATTTTCTTCTGTTCATAAAGTATTTTAAATAAGCAATTTTAGCAATCAAAGATATAAAACTTCAAGAGTGAAATTGTTAACAAAATATTATTTATGAGTTGTTGGCTTCCTAATATCTAATGGTCAACTTTACAGTATATTTGAATCGTTGAATTAAATAAATAGTATTTCATGCAGAGAATTTACCTTCTTACCTTTTTTGTTCAGACTTTATTGATACAGGCACAGGCATGGCCTTCTGAAAACTGGTCTGCAGCAACCAATTTGACCGCAGTAATGGATGGCAACGGCGTGACCGACTTAAGTGGTTTGCATTTTAATGTGGTTAACAACCGACTCTACGCAGTGCAAAACGATGGGCATTTAAGGGTGCTGCAGCGCAATAGTGCAAACAATACTTTTAGCCAAATTGCCTACAAAACCTTATCTGGCGGTCCCGAAGGCATCACCCAAGCCAACCTCAATGCCAATGAATTCTATACGATAGATGAAAATAATTATGAAATCCGTCGCTACACCCATACCGCCAACTTTTCGACTGTCAGCTTATACAAACACTGGAATTTGCTGGCTTTGCCTTCGCCCATGCAAGATACCGGCAACAATGGTTGCGAAGGCATCGTTTTCATTGCTGATAGCTATTTAACTGCTGTAGGATTTATCAGTGAACAAACCGGACAAGCTTACACTTCAGTTAAAGGATTGGGCGGGTTGTTTTTTGTGGCCAGCCAGGATGGCGGTTATATTTGGGTTTTTGATGTTAACCCCAATGTAAATGACGATTTTGCCTATGTCGGAAAATACAAAACCAATCGAGCTGAAAGCTGTGAGTTGTCTTTTGACAACAGTACCGGTTTGCTGTATATTCTCCACGACATAGCGGGCAATAATAAATTGGAAGTAACAAATTTGTCAACTTTCATTACAGGTGGCGGTAATCGAAAATTTATAACTTTAAATGAGTTTTTGTTAACCAACCCGGGCGATGCCAATGAAAATATTGAAGGCTTTGCGATGACTCCGAAATGTTCCGCAACCGAAACAACGAGCGCTTGGTTGTGTCGTGACGTAGAAAACAATGAAGCGGTTGCCATCCAGCAAGATGTGCTTCGTTGGTTTAATCCTTTTGATGCACCTGGAACTTGTGCGCCGTTGGAAACATTGGGTTTTGAGCAAGACAATTTAGTTGTAGTTTCCCCAAACCCCGCCACAACGCAAATTGCAATTTCAGTGCGTAACATGCGCAACGTAACAATGCAGATTTGCAATAGTCTTGGACAATGTGTTTTGAAAAACATGATCAGTAATGGCACTTTGATGCTTGACATTTCGTCACTCTCAAAAGGGATTTACATCCTAAAAGTCAATGATGATGAACGGACTGCCACAATAAAATGGATTAAAAATTAAGTTTTGGCTTTTAGAGCGGTTTGCAGCAGCTTCAGCAGCTTACAAAATTTAAAGCAGGATCTGATTCTTCAACAAATCTTCAAAGGTTTCGCGCGCTCGAATCAATATTCCTTTGCCATCTTTCCACAATACTTCTGCGGGTTTGTAGCGTGAATTATAGTTAGAAGCCATCGAAAAACAATAGGCTCCGGCGTTGCGAAAACACAATATATCGCCTTCTTTGATTTCAGAAATTTGGCGGTTGTTGGCAAACGTATCAGTTTCGCAAATGTAACCAACTACAGTATAAAAACGTTCTTTCCCTTTAGGGTTCGAAATGTTTTCAATATGGTGTTGGGAACCGTAAAACATAGGCCGAATCAAATGGTTGAAGCCGCTGTCGATGCCGGCAAAAACTGTTGACGTGGTTTGTTTGACCACATTAACTTTTGCAAGAAAAAAGCCGGCTTCACTGACTAAAAATTTTCCGGGTTCGAAAGCCAAAGTTAAAGGGCGCCCATAAGCGGCGGCAAAGGCGTTAAAACGCTTCGTTAATTTCTTGCCCAGTTCTTCTATATTGGTTTCGATGTCGCCTTTTTTGTATGGCACTTTAAAACCACTTCCAAAATCCAAGAAATCCAAAGTTTTAAAATGGGTTGCGGCTTCAAAAAGAATTTCAGCAGCATACAAAAATACTTCAATATCTAAAATATCAGAGCCCGTATGCATGTGAATGCCGTTGATGTGCATTCCGGTATTTTCTACAATTCGCAAAAGGTGCGGCATTTGGTGAATCGAGATGCCAAACTTACTGTCGATATGGCCCACCGAAATATTGGTATTTCCGCCTGCCATCACATGCGGATTGATGCGGATGCAAACTGGAACAGTCGGATGTTTGGTTCCGAAATGTTCGAGTACCGACAGGTTGTCTATATTAATTTGAACGCCCAACCGCGCCACGGCTTCGATTTCTTCAAACGATACGCCATTTGGGGTGTAAATAATGCTGTCAGGCGTAAACCCCGCATGCAAGCCAAGTTGTACCTCTTGTATTGAAACCGTATCTAATCCCGAACCAATTTTTTTAAGCAACTGCAAAACGGCTATGTTCGACAAAGCCTTGGCCGCATAATTGATCCTGAGTGTTTTTACCTTTGAAAAGGCAGACGTCAAACGGTGGTATTGCGACTGTATTTTTTCGGCATCGTAAACGTATAAGGGACTTTCGAATTGGGTGGCTAAAGCAACTAGTTCTTTGGAGTGCATGAAAATTGTTTTGCGTAAAAATATTACTACTGTCCCGAACTACCAAAGGAATTAATAAACTTTTACCACTACAACGATATCGTTTGGAGAGCGCATTCCTAGCCCTGATAGCAGCGGCATCGCCCGATTTGCAAAATTGGGAATATAGCGAATAGCAGGAAATAGCTCCTGGAAGATTGGATTTTTTGTACACAATGATAGTGTACTTTTATATGGAAATTGCTATTTTTGTGACACTTTTAAAAAGTCAAACACTACAACATGGACATACACGAATACCAAGGAAAGGAAATATTAGCCAGCTATGGCGTAAAAGTGCAACGCGGTTACGTAGCCAACAATCCTCAGGAAGCAGTGGCGGCAGCAAAACAACTAACAGCGGAAACCGGAACCGGATGGCATGTGATCAAAGCACAGGTTCATGCGGGTGGAAGAGGTAAAGGAGGTGGCGTTAAACTCGCTAAAAATTTACAGCAAGTAGAAGAATTGGCTGAGCAAATTATAGGCATGCAACTGATTACGCCGCAAACTTCTGCAGAGGGAAAGAAAGTGCACAAAGTGCTGGTAGCAGAAGATGTTTACTATCCTGGAGAAAGTGAAACGTCCGAATTTTATATGTCGGTGTTACTAAACAGGGCCAAAGGGCGCAACATGATTATGTATTCTACCGAAGGCGGGATGGATATTGAAGAAGTGGCCGAGCATACTCCACATTTGATTTTTACAGAAGAGATCGATCCTGCTGTAGGATTGCAGGGTTTTCAGGCGAGACGAATTGCCTTCAATTTGGGACTGTCAGGTTTGGCTTTTAAAGAAATGACCCAGTTCGTTCCGGCATTGTACAATGCTTATTTGGGTTGTGATGCCACGATGTTTGAAATTAATCCGGTTTTAAAAACCTCTGACAATAAAATTATAGCTGTTGATGCTAAAGTAAATTTGGATGACAATGCGTTATATCGCCACCCAAAATATGCTGAGATGCGTGACATTAGAGAGGAAAATCCTATTGAAGTTGAGGCCAAAGCGGCTGGGTTAAATTATGTTGACTTGGATGGTACTGTGGGCTGTATGGTTAATGGCGCAGGATTGGCTATGGCCACGATGGATTTGATCAAATATGCAGGTTTTGAACCCGCAAATTTCTTAGATGTTGGCGGCACAGCAGATGCCAAAAGGGTAGAATTGGCTTTTCGTATTATCTTAAAAGATCCGAACGTAAAAGCAATCCTGATCAACATTTTTGGAGGTATCGTTCGTTGTGTTCGCGTAGCGCAAGGGGTAGTAGACGCTTATAAAAATATGGGCGATGCGATTAAAGTTCCTATTATTGTTCGTTTGCAAGGAACCAACGCAGAGATTGCAAAAGAATTGATCGACAATTCAGGGATGCCAATTTTGTCTGCGGTAGAATTTCAAGAAGCAGCCGATCAAGTCAAAGCAGCATTAAAATAGATTTTGGCATTTTAAAATAAATTTAAATCGACGAAGTATTGGTTATGGTGTTCAAAGTTATCACTGATACGAGTGTAAAAAAAAATCCTAATCGAAAGATTAGGATTTTTTGTTTTTGCCATTGTTGTATTTTACTTTTTCGACTACCTGCACTTTAGGCGCCGGTTTTTTCTCTCGTGATTTCGGATTTGAAGCGGGTTTCTTTTTAAATGTGGGCTTTGGGGTTCCGGTGGCGCCGCCTTTCGTTCCAATATCTTTGGGGAATTTTTCGGTTCGTGGCGGAATTTCAGCACGGTGTTTGGCGAGCACTTCCGTAGGAATTTTGGGTGCTTCTTTAGTACCACGCAGGTGAATGACCAATCCGTTCAAGAAATTGCGCAAGACCTGATCCCCACATTCCATAAAATTCGCATGGTCTTCATTGCGGAAAAGATTGCCAATTTCTCCTTTTGACATCCGGAAATCGACTAGTTCTAAAATTTCTACAATTTGGTCGTCACGCAGCATTAAAGCGACGCGGAGTTTCTTAAATATGTCGTTATTGTTCATTTGGAAATGTATCAGTGATCCTAATTAATCAAGCCAAAGGTACGCTTTTACAAAACCATCGCGCCATAATTTTTCGTTATGTTTTCCGTCTTTGACAATGACCTTTTTCGTCAGGTGCTTGCAATCGCAGCGTTTTTCTGAAACGAGGTTGTCCATTGTATTGAGGTCAGATAACATGTCTTGACTTTCACTGTCACCGCAAAGGAAATAAATTTTAGTATTTATTTTTTTAGTATTTTGGGTTAAGGTGTAAATGTCTTTGTTAAACCAAAAAGACGGTGAGAAAACACCTGCTTTACCGAAAACGGTTGGGTATTTTAAAGCAGCATAGTACGACGCCAATCCGCCCAGCGAACTTCCCATGATGATGGTATGGCGGGC
>JACMOK010000170.1 GCA_014378065.1 Flavobacterium sp. | reverse complement strand
TTCAAAACTAAAATTTATACCGGTGTTGTTGTTTTTAGATTTGGCGTCCCCAAAATTACAACTAAGGGTAAGATCATTTTTAGCTAGAATGGCTCCCGAATTGGCATCAATTCTCAAATCCCAAAGGTGTTTAGCATCAGGGGAATAAAACTGGAAGGCCCATGCTAATTTCAATTCCTGATCAATTGAACTTTGGTAAACCAGTTTGGCACTGATTAAATCTTCCTGAATTCCGTCACTCAACTTGTAAGTGTTATTGTTAATCCTTTCCACCACCGAAAATGATCCCAACGAAGTGATTCCTAAAAGAGAATAAGCAGTTGAAATGGATTGAATTACTGTTAACGAGGGAGTCGTTGCATTAACTTTTTGAGCAATATTACTTTTGAAGTTGTTTGCAAGGTGAATTACTTTTCCGTCCTTAACGGAAACATTCGATTGTGCATTAAAAATTTCAATCCCTTGGTATTTTTGAACAATATAGCAACTCGTGATTTTTGTTCCTTCGGCATACACTTCATTTTCAATAGCCCAATCTGAAATGTCACTCTGGGTTAGATTAAATTTCGCCCGATTATTGTCGAGATAAGTTTGGATCTGCTGCCTGTTGGTCTGCGAAAATGCTCCAAACGAAAATAAAAGAGCAGTCAATAAGGTAATTTTTTTCATAATTAATTTTTTGGATACACAAACATAAATTATTTTTTCAATATTTTAAGAAAAATAGCGACAACTTCTGTAATATTTTCTTCTTTACATTAAAGTAAGCGCAATAATATGATCTAAATAAAAAAATCCAAACCTTTCGATTTGGATTTTAAATAGGTGTGGTAAGCGTAATTAGTTCTTCACCAATTTTTGAGAATAGTTTAAATTATCCGCTACAATTTTCAAAATGTAAAGCCCTGATTGAAAGTTATTCAAATTGAGTGTTTTTTCGATATTGAAATTTTCGTCGGTTTGATTGAAAACAACTCTTCCGTTCAAATCGATAACTTGGAAATTAACTTTCCCAACAAACTTGTTGATGCGAACATTAACAAGACCATTCGAAGGATTAGGATAGATTCTAACAGTTGTTTCTGTCTGTCCTGTGAAGCTGTTGACTGCTAACGGCGTAAAATCTTGAACCTGGTCATTGCAATCATTGGCGCTTCCAGAAGAGGCGCTGAAACCTACTCCTCTGCGCGAAAAAACTTGCGCAATTAAAATTTGATTTGCTCCACCAGTAGCTGCCAAATCTGCTGCTAAAATATTGTCCCTTCCAGTAACTATATTTGTACCGTTGCAGGTCTCGAGTTTCAAAGCATCTGCCACTAGTCTCATTACCATATTGTTACCGCCAATTCCGTTGTAAATGTCTGGATCAAAACCGTACTGATTGATATAAGCCCAAGTCAAATCCCAAAGACAAGAAGTCCAAAATTCGCCCACAACATATCGGTAAGCTGTATCGGCAGGGTCTGTCGGTATTGGAGTATTTGAATCTGCAAATGTTCGTGGATTTAAAGCTAAATCTGTCGAATAAGGGAAATCCCTGATTCCTGCACCGGTAACGGGTTGGTTGGTCACGTAAGTTCCAACTTCCTTCGGATCAGCCCCAGCATCACCTGTTTTTATTTGATTCATCAATCCGAACCAATCAGACCAGCCTTCTCCCATTTGCTCGTAATTGGTCATACAACCTGCAAGGCCACCGCCAACAAGACGATTGGAAATACCATGCCCATATTCATGCCCAATAATCACATTGTCAAAATCTCCGTCAGCATATAAATATAAATCTGAAGGCGATTCCAATTTCACATTTACGGGACCGTTGGCCAGTTGAGCAACCAATTCGTCACCGATTTCTTTCGTAACAAAAACTGCAGGAATGGTAATTCCCAAGATTCCAGTAGAACTCATTGACAACCTTGTAGGATTGACCGGAATACTATCCATTACAATGACAGCAGTAGCGCCAGCATCTTGAGCATTTTTGACTTTTAAATTAAAAAAACAGCCTCCTCTTCTTACCAAAACAATTTTTCCCGATAAATCAAACGGATTTGTAGCCGCTTGGCAAGCGGAGTTGTAGCCTGGAGGGGTAGGATTGTTAGCATACAAAGCCAAATCCGAAACGATGCCGTTTGGTGCAACGGGCACCGGAATACGATCGGTTCCTTCAAAAACGTTCGTCGTTGCGGTTCTAGGACCTGCAATGGATGCCGGAGAATTTACGGTAATAAAATTGGTCGGTGGTGCTCCTAACGTCCATAAAAACATTTGAATTCTTGGTCTGACACCATCATTGGTTGGCGTAAAATTGGCATTGTTTAAAGTTTGTGTGGTTTGAGAATACCCGTCCTGAGAATCTGCCTGAACATAATCTCCAGTCGCCGAAGTGACTCCACCTCTGCCCAAGTTATTTTGTTGGTAATTTCCGTTGGCTTCATCAAAACCATATTGATACCATATATCATGCATGATGTTATTCATGTAGAATAAATTGGTTGTGGATGCAGATGTGTAAGAAGTCGGTTGTTGCGTTTGACCTACGCCTGCAGCATATTGTGGGAAATCAAAATTTAAGGTTGCTCCGCCATCAGGTCTTATTCCAGTGCCATTGTCTCCATTTGCATCTTCTTGTGCAAGCACATTATTCCCTCTTGTGTAGGTATACTTCAGCGATGCTGATGTTCCTCCAAGAGCATTTGAATCATGCCATCCATTAGGCGATGCCAAAGCATTGCCTGCAGTGGTAATCAATTGAAACGGACTGTGGTTCGGACTTTCATAATTGTAAGGGACAACACGATAAGAACCGGGAGTTACTACTAGCATAGACGAATTTAAATTGTTGAAAATGTAGTTTTCAAAATTAAAATTCGTTTTGTGATCATGACTTTTATGGTTTGCATCTCCAAAATTGCAACTAATTGTTAAATCATTTTTAGCCAAAACAGAACCATCCAGCGCATCTATTCTGACATCCCAATAGTGTTTTGCATCCGGTGTATAGAATTGAAAAGCCCATGCTAGTTTCAAGTGGTCATCAGAAGTCAACTGATAGGCTAACTTTGCAGTAATCGGATCTTGTTGCAAGCCATCGCTTAACAGATAATGCTTGTTGACTTTGGTTTCAGTAATTGTAAAGATGGCCGGTTTGGTAATCCCTAAACGAGTATAAGCACTACTAATGGCTTGAATTACCGATAAAGTTGGCGCGGTGGTATTGACTTTCTGCGCAATATTGCTTTTAAAACGGTTTCCCATATTAATTACTCTATTGTCTTTTACCCAAACATTGGATTGGGCATCATAAAGTTCAATGCCTTGGTATCGCTGCACTACACGATAATTTGTTATTTTTGTAGTACTAGAACTTCCTTCGCTTTCAATAATCCAATCGGAAACATCTTGAGCGGTTAAACCCAATTTGACCCTATTGTTATCAAGATAGGTTTGAATATTCTGTTTGTTTGTCTGAGAAAACCCAATAAACGAAACCAGAAAAGCGGTTAATAGTGTAATTTTTTTCATTTTTTTCTAAATTTTGAAAAACAAACTTAAAGCATTTTTTTATGATTTCAAAAAATCGTTAAAAGATTAACAATCTAATCTTTATAACCCAAAATATTTCGATAATATAGCAACGCATTTCCATCGGTCAATAAGGAAATAAAATGACAGATATGTAGTAAGCGTTCATATACCGTTTCTTTTACCTGATGGTGTTTTTCGGGTAGTATTTTTAGCAGCAGTTTGTCGTAATTTGTGGCTTTACCATCAAAATTATTGTTGAATGCCGTAATAAATTTATCGAGCAGCGTATTGATAATCTGATATCCC
>JACMOK010000169.1 GCA_014378065.1 Flavobacterium sp. | reverse complement strand
TGCATTCTGGCAAGGTAGAATCCTTTTCGAATACAGGTCAGCATGCCCACCGCGAGCACATCTTAAACTCCAGGACAATCGCATTGTGTTGCCCATCAAAGTAGATGCAAAAGGACGCAACCTGATTGAGGTTATTCCTTACAAGGGGCGCGCAGGCTACTTAACCGGTTATGCCGATACGGAGTATATTAAAAGCCTTTAGCAGTTCTGGCTTCCCTTTTTGGGCGCTGGTAAATATCGCACCTTCCCGGTCAGTGGTGATTTGATGCCACAGCATGGCGATCAGAGTTTTATTATCGTGGAATATGTCGAGAATCTGGGCGAGATTGAAAAAGACAAAACCTATATCTTAATCACCTTAATGAAGACATCACATACAAGCGATTTTCACGAAAAAACCCGGATTCGCTTACAGTTGCAGCCGACAATTTGATTTACAATCCGTATGACATCAAACTGTCGGATATCTGGGAATATGTCGCGCATATTAATCGTGTCCATAACAAACCGACCGCTTTTGAGTCAGAAAGTGTGAAAGGAATGTTTTTGGCGCTGAAGCGCGAGATTCGGGAAATGGGTTTGGGAAAGAAGCTTGTACATTGAGGCTGTAACTTTCATACATCTATAGAAAAATCGAAACTTTATCGGCCTGCCTATCTGGTGGAAAGAAACAAAATTCTACTGCTTTATCAATTTACCGGAGCGGAATCTTTGTCCGGAGTGCATCAGCGAATACAAATAGATTCCTTGTTTTAAATCGCTCGTATCCATTCGTTTTCTGCCCGTAATCTTTTCGTTGATGACAATTTCACCCAGTAGGTTTGTCAGAACAAACTCCATCTGATCGGTTGTGGAAATACTGATATCCACATAGTTTGAAAACGGATTCGGACCTACAGAAAATGCCATGATGGTGGCTGCGGACACCGAGAGCGGTGGGCATTGTAAACATGTTTTTTCATAGGTAATGTTGCTGTCGGTAACGATCTGGCTGTCGAAAGCCGAGCCGGCAGCACAATCGTTTTTCAAGGTGGCGTCGAGCCATTTTTCGAGGTAGCTGTCAAGAACCGCGTGCTGTTGCGCGGTTGTAATTACCGCCGATGGCGAACACGTCGACTCCCCGAAACTGCAGAAAAAATTTGAATTGGCCATTTGGCAATGGCTTCCACCGGTAATGCTGATGTAGGTTTTGCAACCACTTGCCAAGGCATCGTACACGGCTAGTTGGTTTGCTGCCGGAGGCGCCACACAATCATTGGCTCCAGCCACAATAAATGCCGGAATAATGACGTTTGAAGCGGCGTTAATTGCGGATGGATTGGTTTCTGCGGCCGCAAGCACTGCAAGCGCAGTAATTTCAGGATTGCCGTCAATGGCGAGAACTGCCGCTCCACCACCCATGCTGTGGCCCATTACAGCATTGGCGGCGCTGACGCGCTGGTAAAAAACCGAGGTATTGTCATCGTTGAGTTGATTGAATCTTTTAATTACAAAAGCGAGATCCGCAGCAAAGGCTGCATGTGAGGGTAAAATACCGCCTTCGGTTTTCGGGAATACCATAATGTAGCCTTTCGGCACCAGCGCTGTCCAGAGGTTCTCATAAGCATCCCAACCCATTACAAAACCGTGGCCGAAACAAAGCAGCGGAAATTGGCCACCGGCTGAGGCAATTGCCGCGTCGTTGCCCCCCGTATCAGCGGGATAGTATATTTCTACGGGAATAGTGCGGTTGCTGCGTGCAGGATCTGTAAAGGTTGTTGCCACATGCCCTATCTGAAACTGAGCAAAACCTGATAATGAAATGAACCAAATTAAGGAAAGGTAAACTTTTGACATGGTGCTTATTTTTTAATCAAGTTGCTAATATACACCTATTTGCTTTTATTTTACGAATGAATCTTTAGTATAAAGTAAGATATGCAGTTTGTGGCGCATTGTTGTTTTTTACAAAACGTTCCGCAGTTTTTTTTAATTTGAATTTTTTGTTCTCTCTAAGCGCTCCATTTGCGCAATTTTGTTTGGCTTTCTTGTATGATATTCCATTCCGTAAAACCAACCTGTCTCAAAGTTTTTTGTACTGCTGACTGTGACACGTCCCTAAATCAGGACTATTGATAAATTAAAAATTAATATTAAATTTAACCATTATAATAAAACAATACCGACGCTAATTTACAGCTATATTCAAGGCAAAAGTTGCCGTTGAAGCACGTAAGAACCAGAAGACTTTAGCTGAGGTATCGACTCAATTTGAAGTAAGTTCTGAAATGATCTCCAAATGGAAATCCGAATTTTGGGAGAACATGTGTTCAAAGTTTGAGAAAGACAACAGCAAAAAAAACGAGGATAACACCGGTGTAGAAATGCGCTATCCCTAGATTGGCCACCTCAAAGTCGAGAAGGACTTTTTAAAAAAAGTTGCAGGAAATTAAGAATATGAGCCAATGTATTTAGGTGGTCAGCCATAGGAGTCAACTATCTGTGCGCAGGCAGTGTTATTTCCACATTTGTGGTTACTTCGAAGATAAAACTCATATTCGGTTATCAAAGCATGATCTATTTTTTTATATCGATCTCGGATGTGCCAAACTTCCATTGGATGTATTCTTTGGTATGTTGTAATGAGGTTTCATATCGTTGTAATGTTCCAGGCCCATACTCGCGCGGAACTAAAGCTTTAATTTTATCATTGTGATCTTAGAAGATTGGAATCAGTAACTGGGCGCGATTGTGATTTCCTAAAAGTTTGTTTTTAAAGATTTCAATCGAATGCCGTGGGTTTGTATGCACCAGCTTCATTTGAATATCAAATATTTTTTATTTTATAAATTCAAGGTAATTATTTATTGAACAGGCACTTTCTGAATTACCTTTCATTTTAGAGAGTTCTGAAGACCATTTTCTAGGATCTACAAATCTCTTGGTGCTAAATTCAAGTCTTTTTCCATCGATTGTTAATCGGATGTAAATTGGTAATTGCCCAATTGTATTTTATTTTGTTGATTTTGCATAGATATGCAATGTGATAATTGATTTCATCGCGGTGATCTTTTAATTAATATTCAAGTTATGTTCCTAAAACTTATCAAACAAGATGTACAACACATGGACTAGCTTTTATACCGATTATCAAAAGTGAAGATTTTAGCGAGACCCTAAAAAGTAGATTTTTTTGGGGTATCGCATTTGCTCCTTCAAGAATGAGGATTAACGAATATTTTATAAAGTTGTAAAAAACAAAAACCCCGTAAATCCTAAGATTTACGGGGTTTTAATACCACATTTATTTTTTATCGCAGAAAGGATGGGATT
>JACMOK010000168.1 GCA_014378065.1 Flavobacterium sp. | reverse complement strand
AAAATTAGTTGCTCTCACATTTTGATAAGGAACTAAAGGTCCTGTATAAGGTGAATAGGGTTGGTCATTTTTGGGCAAAAATTTAGGAGGATTTATCGAAAATCCAGCTGAATCAATCACTTCCCATTCGATCACTCGATCCCGAATGGATTCGCGAGTAAATTTTGCTCCCCATTCGAACTGATTTTTATTCCAATTGTGTATTCCTTTTAATTCTAAATTAACAATTAATGCGTCTAGATCATTTCTGGCATGATTAAGTTGTCCGCCAATTCCTCTGCTAAAAGTCACATTTCCAAAGGTTTCAGAACCAATATTAGAATCTACTTCGCCCAAACGATATTGCGCTAAAATATCAAAATATTCTTGTTCTTTAGTATGATATGCAGATGCAATCAATTTGTAAGTCGAATTTTTGGATGCTGTATAAGTTGACTTTATTGCGCCAAAAATAGTGGTATATTTATCTTTTTCCTGTCCTTCATAAAAAATCAACAAAGCCATTGGATCTTGGATAGTTCCAAAGTTAGTTTGACGTGTCAAAGGTTGGTATTTGTAATCGTTAGAAGAAATATTGCCCAAAAAACTGAATTCCCATTTGTCCGATTTTTTAAAATTGACGTTCGTTTGAACATCAGCAAATACCGGTGTGTAATTGGTTTGTGTTTCTTGACTGTTAACCAAAAGCGAATTGTTTCGGTAACGAATTCCTGTCACTTCTGACCATTTACCATTTTTAGAAACGGCGTCAACAGCTAGGCTTGCTCCAAGTAAACTAGCTTCTGCAACCGCACCAAATTGTGTTGGTGTTCGATAGGTAATATCTAAAACTGAGGATAATTTATCGCCAAATTTAGATTGAAAACCACCAGCAGAAAAATCAACATTTTGAACCAAATCAGTATTGGTAAAACTCAATCCTTCTTGTTGACCGGAGCGAATTAGAAACGGACGATATACTTCAATTTCATTAACATACACAAGATTTTCGTCATAATTTCCACCCCGAACAGCATATTGCGTGCTCAATTCACTATTAGAATTTACGCCTGGTAAAGATTTCAAAATGTTTTCGACACCTGGATTAGCGCCTGGAATTTTTCGAATCAATGCAGGTTCGATAGTAGTAATTCCTTGTACTCTTTTTTTGTTATTTACAGTAACTATAACTTCGCCCATTTGCTCATCTTGTTCATTCATTACCAGATTGAATTCGTAATCTTCACTGGGTTTTAAAGTAACGACAACCGTAGCTTTTTTTAAAGAAATATGCGAAAAAAGAACAATAACCTTCTGATTTGAAGGAATAGACAAAATGTAAAAACCATTGGAATTAGATTGTGTACCAGCGTTTTGACTGGAGACATTTACATTGGAAACTGGTTGGTTATTTTTATCAAGAATAACTCCTTTTATTCGAGCTGATTGAGCTGATGCTACACATCCAAAACAGAAAAAAAGGAAAACAAATATTATTTTATTGTGATGCAAGGAATTTAATTTTATTGTTTT
>JACMOK010000036.1 GCA_014378065.1 Flavobacterium sp. | reverse complement strand
TATGATCTGTTACCTGAACAACAATTGGCAACAAAACGATGGGGGCGAACTGCTAATTCATCATTCAGAGCAACACCAGAAAATAACCCCAACCCAAGGTAAGACGGTCTTTTTCAAGAGCGACGAATTAGAACATGAAGTTTTACTAACCAACGAACGAAGAATGAGTATTACTGGGTGGTTAAAACGAATTTAGCCTGGCGTCAATCATCGTGGTCGTTTAAAAAGATCATGCCATCCGCTTTGTTATAGTTTTTCGAACTTGGGCAATCAAGTTAACATAGATCTGTTTTTCTTGATTTTTAATACGAACTGTAACTTCCGTATTATCTATTGTGGTAATGCACAGATTGTAACTGCGGTCATTGATAAAAAGAATGTTTCCAGCGATTGCAGATAAATAATTGCTTTTCTTCGGACACCAACAGAGGCTGAGAATATCCTTTACAGAAAGACTAAAATTTCTGCGTTCTTTTTTATTTCGATCGTTTCATTCTGCATTGATACAAAAGAATGGTACCATATCGTTCCCGAAGTTGTCATAGTACTGCATTTTATAATGATAATTTGAAGCCGATTCCGTTTGCAAATAACAATTAAATACCTTAGTTAAATGGTTTACTCCTTTAAGAAATTGTTACGTAATTTGAGATTAGCAAAACTCAAATAATAGAGAGCGTGTTACCAAGGCACACTGCTGGTTCTGGTTCTGAAATAATTCCCCAAGCCATTGATTCCGCCCTGACTGTTGCCAGAGAGCAAACGATAATTGGGTTGGTTTCCCCAATAAGCAGGTTGGTCAGAAATCACCATATCTTCTCCTGTATCATTAGGAATAAAACCCGCAATTTTAGCCTGCCATGACTGAATGCGAGGAATGCTTTTCCCAACTGCAAAATAATCATTCGCAAAATAAGTAAGCTGTTTAATGTAGGCCTTATATAACGTTTGGTATTCTGGTATAGCCAAAATTTTAGTGACAAGTGGTCTTTCGGTCATATTGCCCCAGATCAAAGGATTTTGTGTTCCTGAATTACCGATTAATGATGAAGTGCCAAGGGTATTGTCATAATCATACGGAATAAAATAGGCTTTGCCGTTTGCGCCGAAGTAAAAATAAAAGTTATTCGCATTGACCCAATAATCATCCCACATTCCTAAAACTACACTTGTTGCATAAGTTTTCAAAAACAAACTGACATCCATTTTTGCGGCAATCCAGGTCTGAAACGCGATCCCTGTTTTTGTATTGAGGTCAGTGATAAATTGGGTAAGTTCTGCTTGAGCCCCAGCCAATTCTGTCTGGCGAGTTTTTAAATCATAAGCGTAATATTGAGAGAGGGTAGGATTAATATTTACGTCTTCGACACCCATGCTGTTAGTCGAAACAAAATCAGCTTTCGCACTACCGAGATTGTAGTTTTTCCACAAAAATCCTATTGAAGAGCCCCATTGGTCGGCGCGCTTTACAATAAAATTTTCGTCGACACTTTCCAACAAAACATAGACCCCATAGTAAGCCGGAGCCCCATCGCCAGAAACTTTGATCGTGACTTTACAATAAGAAGCCCTTGGCGCAGTCCAACAGCCAAAACGCTGAAACAAATCATAGCTGTAGATTTCGCGCGCGTAAGTGGGGTCGTCTTTAAACCATTTCAGATTGATTTTATTGAGTCCTTTGAAACGTTGTGCATTTCGAAATTTAGAAAAGTCAAGCGCAAAATGGCAGTGATGCCAGTTCGGATTCAACGCATTGTGCAATTCGCCGGAATCGCCTTCCGGACGGCGGCGGCTGGTGTTGCCCCTAAGTTTGACGCCAATACTGTCTAAGTTTATGGTTTTTCCTGGAATAGAATAAGTGAAATTCGAGATTACTTTTTTTTCGTTTTTCGGATTTAGATCGTAATTTTGAAGAAGTTTATTCCATTCCGCTACCGAAAACTCTAATGTAACGGAAGATACCAAGTTAAGATTGAATACATCCGACTCTAAAATCGGGGCAGGAGGTTTGTTGGAATCTGAAATATTTTTTTTCGCTGAATAGTCAACTTCACTACAATTTAACAAGAATAATAGGGGTAAGAACAGAATTCTTTTTTTCATTGATCTAATAATAAAGGTCAAAGATAACGCCTTTTTTCAAATCATTTGCAACAGATTAATCCCTCAGCAATAAGCATTTAAAGATTTTGTGAATTTTTGTTTTTTACTTCTATAAAATGCGAAATCGGGAACTGCGGCTCTGCATACTTGTCAATTATTTAATGAGGAGCCTTGTTTATTTCGAAATAGTTTTTATTTTTATTAAAATATTTAAAAAAAACACGATTTAAAAAAATGAAATATCCAGCAATTCAAAATTATATTAACGGTGAGTTCGTCACACCCGCAACGCTTAAAACCATTGAAGTTATCTCTCCGCTCGACGGAAAACTGCTCTCTACTGTTCCGCTATCTTCAGCCAAAGATTTAGACCACGCGGTAAAAGTTGCACAGGCCGCTTTTACAGGGTGGAGTAAAACACCAATCAAGGAGCGCGTTCAAGTGTTCTTTCGCTATAAATATTTATTGGAGAAGCACCTCAAAGAATTGGCGGCACTTTGTAGCGAAGAAAATGGAAAAACCTATGGTGAATCGGTTGCGGAAATTGAAAAATGCATCGAATTGACCGAGTTTGCGACTTCATTACCCCAATTGGTTACGGGCGAATTGCTGGAAGTTAGTCGTGGTGTAGAGTGTAGAACTGAACATGTTCCGCTTGGTGTAGTAGCTTCTATTGTCCCCTTTAATTTTCCGTCGATGGTACCCAATTGGACTATTCCCAATGCGATTGCTTTAGGAAATTGTATGATCATCAAACCCTCCGAAAAAGTGCCGCTGAGCTGCGGAAAATTAGCCGAACTTTTGAAAGAAGCCGGTCTGCCCGACGGCGTTTTTAACATCGTTCACGGTGATGTTGAAATCGTAAATGCCATTTGCGATCATCCCGATATTGAAGCAGTTTCATTTGTAGGCTCGACCAAAGTTGCTAAAATCGTTTACCAAAGAGCTACCAGCAACTGTAAAAGATGTTTGTCGCTTGGTGGTGCAAAAAACCACCTGATGGTCTTGCCAGATGCTATCCCGGATATGACGGCTCAAAACGTGGCGGCGTCTATGTCGGGTTGTGCCGGCCAACGCTGTATGGCGGCTTCAGCGATGATTGGCGTAGGAAATATCGATGCCATTGTGGCAAAGATCTGTGATGAAGCAAGAAAAATTATTCCGGGTGTCAATCTGGGTGCGGTTATCAATAAGGAGTCGCAGGAGCGGATTGAAAAGTACATTACCCAGGCGGAAAAAGATGGCGCTAAAATATTAGTTGATGGCAGAAACACTGTGGTTGCAGGAAAAGAAAACGGAACCTATGTCGGACCAACTGTGATTGATTTTGTAACCCCCACAATGAGTGTGGCAACGGAAGAAATATTCGGCCCGGTGATCTCAATTATCCGAACCCAAACCGTAGACGAGGCACTGGCCATCGAAAACAATAATCCTTACGGAAATGCAGCCAGTGTGTTTACCCAAAATGGTGGCATGGCACGGTATATCATCGAAAAATCGAGTGCGGGAATGATTGGCGTAAACGTGGGTGTTCCCGTTCCAAGAGAACCGTTTAGTTTCGGAGGATGGAATGACAGCAAGTTTGGCGTGGGCGATATCACCGGAAAAAGCAGTATCGAATTTTGGACAAAATTAAAGAAAAGCACCATCAAATGGAACGCCGAAGCAGGTGTGAATTGGATGAGCTAAACAATCGATTAATAAGAATAAATATTTTAAGATGAATACAGATACCGCATCACAATCACAACAAATACTTCAAGACAATTCCGATTTTACGATGTTTTCTTGGAGCAAACAAAAAGGCATAGCACCATTGGCCATAGAACGTGCCGAAGGCGTTTATTTATATGATTTCGACGGAAATCGAATTATTGATTTCAGCAGTGGATTGATGAACGTAAATATTGGTCATGGCAACCAACGCATTACTGATGCGGTTGTAAAACAAATGCAACAAGTTTCTTATGTAACGCCAAGTTGTGTAACTAAAGTACGCGGCGACTTGGGTAAAAAATTAGCCGAAATCTGTCCCGGCGATTTAAACAAAGCCTTCTTTACCTTATGTGGCGCAACGTCTGTTGACAATGCAATAAAATTAGCCCGACTGTATACCGGAAGACATAAAATACTGACACGCTACCAGTCATACCATGGTGCATCCATTGGCGCGATGTCGGCCAGCGGTGATCCGCGAAAATTGCCCGTCGACAACCAACAAGCCCCGAATTTTATTCATATAGACATTCCAATTGCCTACAGATGGGAATATGGGGAAGATAATTTATTGAAAGAAACGGTCGCAAGTTTAGAACGGATGATTGCTTTTGAAGGTGGCGGAAATATTGCCGCTATTTTATTAGAAGGCGAAAGTGGTTCTTCGGGTTGCTTGAAATATCCCGTGGGCTATTTGAAAGCCGTTCGCGCATTGTGCAACCAGCACGGAATTTTATTGATTATAGATGAAGTGATGAGTGGTTTTGGTCGCACCGGAAAATGGTTTGGCTTTGAAAACCATGAGATTGTTCCCGATATGATTTGTATGGCCAAAGGATTAACCTGTGGGTATTTGCCATTTGGTTGTTTGATGGTTTCAGACACCATTGCAGCCAAGTATGACGATGTGGTTTTGGCCTTGGGCTTGACCTATTCAGCGCATCCGGTAGCCTGTGCAGCGGCTTTGGAAACCTTGAAAATATATGAAGACGACCAGTTGATTGAGAACACTCGAGCCATGGAAACTTATTTAAATAGAAGGATGGAAGACCTTAAAAAAATCCATCCCTCCATTGGCGATTGGCGAAATACCGGACTGCTGGGTTGTTTGGAATTGGTTAAAAACAGGACGACAAAAGAACCAATGGCGCCATTTAATGCAAAACCAGACGAAATGGTAGTCATGAATAAAGTCGCTGCTAAAATCAAAGCACTCGGAATGTACACTTTCGTGCGATGGGGATATATTTTCATTGCACCGCCATTATGTATCACTACCGCGCAAATCGATGAAGGTCTGGCCATTATTTCAGAAGCTTTAAAAATTGCGGACGAAGCAGTAAATTAAAAATTCATTCTTTTAAATGTCCGAGAACCTAAATCATACAAATACGGCTTTGTATAGCGAAGACTTGGCTCCTGTTGCAGCCAATAGAAGAACATGGACGACATGGAATTATGCTGCGCTATGGATTAGCATGAGTCTTTGTATTCCGACTTACATGCTGTCGAGTTCCTTGATCGAAGGCGGCATGAATTGGTGGCAAGCGCTATTGACGATTTTTTTAGGAAACACAATTGTCCTAATTCCAATGGTCCTAAATGGGCATGCCGGCGCCAAATATGGCATCCCTTTTCCTGTGTTTGCAAGAGCCAGTTTTGGAACAAAGGGCGCAAACATTCCAGCTTTATTACGAGCAATTGTCGCTTGCGGCTGGTTCGGCATTCAAACCTGGATTGGCGGTTTTGCGATTTACCAGATGATGCGTTTGTGGTTGCCAAGCCTTGAAACCTTACCGCAAATTTTCCCTGATTCTTTTGGATTACAAACCGGACCCGCAATTTGCTTCTTCTTGTTTTGGTTGTTAAATATGTATGTGGTCTACCTGGGCGTTGATAGCATTCGGAAATTATTGGTTTTTAAAGCAATCTTTCTTCCGGTAGCCGCATTGGCTTTGTTGCTGTGGGCAATTGTTGCTACTGATGGTTTGGGGCCGATTTTACAAAGACCATCCAAATTTACCACTTCGGTTGATTTCTTTCATTTCTTCTTCCCCGCTTTGACAGGGATGGTTGGCTTTTGGGCCACATTGTCTTTAAACATTCCAGATTTCACACGTTATGCCGTTTCTCAAAAAGCACAGATAAAAGGACAAATTTATGGTTTGCCAACCTCCATGACTTTATTCGCTTTTGTGGGCGTTGTCGTCACTTCAGCAACCGCCATTGTTTTTGGAACCACCATTTGGGATCCTGTAATTTTAGCTTCGAAATTTGAAAGTAAATGGCTGGTAAGCGTTGCCATGATAGCCGTGGCTATTTCTACGTTGGCAACAAATATCGCCGCCAACATCGTAAGTCCAGCCAATGATTTTGCCAATTTATCACCTTCAAAAATCGACTTTAGAAAAGGTGGGTACCTCACAGGAATTATCGGAATTTTAATTTTCCCATGGAAATTAATTGCCGATCCAACGGGTTACATTTTTACATGGCTCGTTGGCTATTCTAGTTTACTCGGTCCTGTTGGCGGCATCATGATCGTCGATTATTATTTCATCCGAAACCAAACGTTAGCGGTGGATGATTTATACAATACAAAAGGAATTTATAGTTTTACCCAAGGTTTTAATCCTATCGCTATTTGGGCTTTGCTGCTTGGAATTCTCCCCAATGTTCCGGGCTTTTTCTTAACAATCAAGCTAGTAGACGCAACGGCTTTTCCGGAATGGTTAACGGGTTTATACCATTATGCTTGGTTTGTAGGATTTGGTATTAGCGGCCTAATTTATTGGGTTGCTATGAAGAAAAAATGAAGATATAGATTTTTTTAAGTTTAAAAACAGCTAATGAAATCTGGTATAATTCGGGATAAAAAAAATTAAATAAAGATGAGTATTTTAATTAAAAACGGAAGAATAATAACGGCTACTGATGATTATGTAGCCGATATTTTTATTGAAGGCGAAACCATAGCAGCCATTGGGAAAAACTTAAAGATGGCTGCTGATGCAACAATTGATGCTTCGGGAAAGCTAGTTTTTCCCGGCGGAATTGATCCTCACGTGCATCTTGACATGCCTTTTATGGGAACGTACAGCAGCGACAATTATGAAACGGGCACCCGTGCTGCATTGTTCGGCGGAACCACAACGGTGATCGATTTTATATTGCAAACCCAGGGGAAAAGTTTACAATCGGCGCTTCAGGAATGGAAAGGAAGAAGTGATGACAATGCAGTGGGCGACTACAGTTTTCATATGGCCGTGACCGATTTTAATGAAAACACAAAAAAGGAAATTCAGCATTTTATAGAAGAGGAAGGAATCACTTCTTTCAAAACGTTTATGGCCTACAAGGGAGCGTTAATGATTGATGACCGGCAGATGATTGGTTTGATGGAAGAAGTAAAAAAGCATGGCGGTTTAATCAACGTGCACGCCACAAACGGCGATATGATTGACTACTTGATCGAAAAACACAAGAAAGAAGGAAAACTTTCGCCGTTATATCATTATTTATCACAACCCGAAGTGACCGAAGCTGAGGCTAGCGCGCGTTTTGTCGACATGTCTAGCTATTCAGGCTGTCCCGGATATATAGTGCACATGACCTGCGAAGGCGCGTTGAATGCTGTGCGAAATGCTACCCGACGAAACCAAAAGGTATTTGTTGAGACCTGTATTCAATATTTGATTTTAGATGCCAGTTTATATGAGCATAATTTTGAAGGTGCCAAATGGGTGATGTCGCCCCCATTGCGTGAAAAGAAAGACCAGGCAACACTTTGGGCCGGCATAAATCAAGGCTTGGTTAATGTGGTGGCTACCGACCATTGTCCGTTTATGTGGGAGCAGAAATTAATGGGTAAGGACGATTTTTCTAAAATTCCCAATGGTCATCCAGCAATCGAAAACCGCATGGAATTACTATTCAGCGAAGGCGTGAATAAAGGCAGAATTACCTTGAACAAATATGTAGAAGTTGCTAGTACCAACGCGGCAAAAATCTTTGGCATGTTTCCGAAAAAAGGAACAATAGCCGTAGGCAGCGATGCCGATATCGTCCTTTTTGATGCCAATGAAAAACACACACTTTCCGCCAAAACCCACCACATGAATGTAGATTACAGTGGCTACGAAGGTTGGGAAGTAACCGGAAAAGTAAAAACCGTCCTACTGCGCGGAACCATAGCAATCGATAATAATGAATGCAAAATACAAAAAGGCTACGGTCAATTTATAAAACGAAATAAAGTAGCAGGAAAAATATAATCCTATGGCAAGAATAGTAAAATCGGGACTTATTCAATTGAGTTTGGCCAAAACAGAGGGCGAAGGAACCATTGCTGAAATCATGGAGGCCATGGTGCAAAAACACCTTCCCTACATTGAAGAAGCCGGAAAACAAGGCGTTCAAATTTTGTGTTTTCAAGAAATTTTCAATACCCCCTATTTCTGTCCCGGACAAGACAGCGCTTGGTATGCTTCGGCAGAAAGCGTGCCCGGTCCAACGACGGAAAGAATGCAAGTGTATGCCAAAAAGTACCAGATGGTTATCATCGTCCCGGTTTACGAAAAAGACCAGTCCGGCGTTTTCTATAATACGGCAGCAGTTATCGATGCTGATGGTGCGTATTTGGGGAAATACCGAAAAAATCATATTCCGCAAACTGGCGGTTTTTGGGAGAAATTCTTTTTTAAACCAGGAAATTTAGGCTATCCTGTTTTTCAAACTAAGTATGCTAAAGTCGGCGTTTATATTTGTTATGATCGTCATTTTCCGGATGGAGCAAGATGTTTGGGATTGAACGGCGCCGAGATTGTTTACAATCCGTCAGCCACTACTGTTGGACAATCTCAAAACTTATGGAAATTAGAACAACCTGCACATGCCGTGGCGAACGGGTATTTTATGGGTTGCATCAATCGTGTGGGAATTGAAAAACCCTGGAACTTGGGCCGCTTTTACGGAACTTCTTATTTTGTAAATCCATTAGGGGAAATTATTGCTTGCGCTTCCGAAGACAAAGATGAATTGCTCATTGCCGAATTTGACTTAGACTTGATTGATGAGGTAAGAAGCAAATGGCAGTTTTATCGAGACAGAAGACCCGAAACCTACACAGAAATTACGACACTTTAAAATAACAGTATTGCGATCAATAAACAAAGAATTATGGCTATCCAAAACAATCGTTTGAATCCTTTAGCATACGAGCACAACTTTTCCGACATTCATCCTCCATTTGAAACACCAGATGCGGCACTAACCGAAGCAAACCGTTGCCTGTTCTGCTATGACCCGCCCTGCATGAAAGCTTGTCCTACCTCGATTAACGTCCCAAAATTTATTAAGCAAATCGCTACTGAAAATCCGAAAGGTTCTGCACACACTATTTTTTCGGCTAATATTATGGGAGCCGGGTGTAGCAAAGTTTGTCCGGTAGAGAAATTATGCGAAGGTGCCTGTGTGTATAATTTGATGCACGAAACCCCCATACATATTGCTAAACTCCAACGCTATTCTACCGAAAAAGCCATGAAACACCAATGGCAATTGTTTCAGAGAAAACCTTCAACCGGAAAACGCGTGGCTATTATTGGCGCAGGTCCTGCTGGCTTGAGTTGCGCCCACACGCTAAGTCGAGAGGGCATTGATGTAACTATTTATGAAAAGGAAAGCAAAGGAGGCGGCCTCATGACTTACGGCATTGCAGCTTATAAAGTCACACCTGAGTTCTGCGAAGATGAGGTGAATTACATTACAGCTATCGGCGGCATTTCGATTAAATACAACCACGAGTTGGGACGTGATATTACACTTGAAGAATTACAACGCAATTACGACGCAGTGTATCTCGCTTTTGGCGTTGGATTGGCCCGACAACTTAAAATTCCAGGCGAAGATTTAAATGGTGTAGTTGATGCCATCAAATTCATTTATAATTTGCGGAATAATGACTATTCTTCTGTCGCCGTGGGTGATAAAGTGGCCGTAATCGGAATGGGAATGACGGCAATTGATGCAGCGACTCAGGCCAAAAGATTAGGAGCCAGCGAGGTGACTTTGTTGTATAGGAGAACCCAAGAGGAGATGCCCTGTACAGAACATGAACTCAATATTGCCAAACTAGACGGTTGTAAGATTATCTGGCTTGCAGCACCAAAAGAAATTATGGGCAACGGAGAGCATGTTACCCAAATGATTTGCGATGTCATGCGCTTGGAAGAGCCCGACAGCAGCGGTAGAAGAAGTCCGATACCCACCGGCGAAACATTTACTTTGGATGTTGATATGGTCATCAAAGCGGCGGGGCAAATGCCTTTTAAAGAATTGGTCAACAGTAATAAAATGAAAAACGAAAACGGAAAAATAACGGTAGAAACCAAATCGGCTACCAACCTCAAAGGGGTTTTTGCTGGGGGTGATTGTGTTAATGGAGGCCGTGAGGTTGTCGACGCAGTCCAAGCGGGAAAAGACGGAGCCGCTGCCATTGTGAAACACCTCTTCGGACTAGAATACATTTTAGAATCCGAATTAAAACCAGCATTTAATAACTAATTAGAGCGGCAAAATAATGGATTTTGATAGATTATTATAAATCCTTTTACTCTTTTTGATTGGTCGCAAAATAAATTTAAATATATAGTATTATGGCAGATATCTCAACCGATTTTTTAGGCATAAAATCACCCAACCCATTTTGGCTGGCTAGTGCACCACCCACCGATAAGCTAATCAATGTAGTTCGTGCTTTTGAAGCAGGTTGGGGCGGCGTTGTATGGAAAACACTGGGTTCGCAAGTAAAAAATGTTTCGTCTCGCTATTCGTCTGTGAATTACGGGGGCAAACGCATGATGGGGTTCAACAATATTGAACTGATCAGCGACCGGCCTTTAGAAATTAATCTTAAAGAAATTTTGGAAGTCGTGAAAATGTTTCCCGACAGAGCGATGATTGTTTCGCTCATGGCAGACAATGATAGAAAGTCGTGGCACGAACTCATTATGAAATGTGAGGATGCTGGTGCAATGGGATTTGAATTAAATTTTGGATGTCCACACGGAATGACTGAACGCGGCATGGGAGCGGCGGTAGGTCAAGATCCAGCCATTGCCAAAATGGTGGTAGAGTGGGTTATGGAAAAGGCGTCCATTCCGGTAATTACCAAGCTCACACCTAATGTGCATTCGGTAGTGCCCACGGCTCGCGGTGCAGTCGAAGGCGGAACGAGTGCGTTGAGTTTAATCAATACAATTCAAAGTATCACCGGAGTCGATTTGGATACCTTAGTTCCCAATCCATACGTGGCTGGTAAAAGTGTATTCGGAGGCTACTGCGGACCTGCAGTAAAACCCATCGCGTTAAAAATGCTGACTACCGTGGCGCAAGATGAGATAGCTTCTCAAGTTCCAATATCTGGTATCGGGGGCGTCAGCACATGGAAAGATGCAGTAGAATTTATGTTACTGGGCGCAACTTCAGTTCAAGTGTGCACGGCGGCCATGACGCACGGTTTCAGAATTGTAGAAGATATGTGCGAAGGATTGAACAATTGGATGGATGAAAAAGGATTTCAGAAAACAACCGATTTCATTGGCAAATCAGTTGAAAAGATTACGCATTGGGAAGATTTGGATATCAATTACCATCACATTGCTCAAATTAATCAAGATAAGTGTATCCATTGTGGACTCTGTTATATTGCCTGTGAAGATACTTCGCACCAGTCAATTAATATCGAAAGAGGCAGTCCATACAATAATTATACGGTCAAAGCGCAAGAATGTGTGGGCTGCAACTTGTGCATGCTCGTTTGTCCGGTAGAAGATTGTATCACGATGGAAGAGCACCGTGTGGATGCTGCTTATGTAAACTGGAAAGATTGGCAGCGAATGGGTTTACCCTTAAATGATCATTAAAATGGAAATTGATTCTACCAGACTGCAACAGCATTTTGAAGCCATGAGTTTGATTGGAAAGATTGGCGAAACTGGTACTTGTAGACCAGCACATTCTGCTCTAGAAAAAGAAGCATTTGTCTTGGCATCTTCTTGGATGAAACAAGCAGGGATGAATACCCGCATTGATAACTTCGGAAATTTAATAGGAAAGCTTGTTGGCAAAAATCCTGATTTACCGGTACTGATGATGGGTTCTCATCTTGATTCTCAACCATATGGCGGTAGATTTGACGGCGTGGCCGGAGTTTTATGTGCGATAGAAGTGGTTGCGACTTTATTTGAACATAAGGTTGTTCCGGAAAGAAGCATCGAAGTAATTTCTTTTGCCGATGAAGAAGGTTGGCGATTTAACAAAGGATTGTTTGGTTCTCGTGGTATTTTAGGAAAGCTTGAAGAAGGTGAATTAGAACGCAAGGATAAGGACGGCATCACCAGACAACAAGCATTAAATGATTTCGGATGCGACAGTACCAAATTCAAATCGTCTGAATACCTACCGGGAAGTATTCATTGCTATCTCGAGTTACACATAGAACAAGGGCCAGTACTTGATATATCAAATAAACCTATTGGTGTTGTTTTAGGGATCTCGGGACCTTTATGGTGGACGGTGACATTGAAAGGAATGGCAGGACATACTGGTTCGGTGCCGATGCCAATTCGAAAAGATGCTTTGGTTGGAGCCGCTGAAATTATAGTAGCTGTGAATCAAATTGCTACCCAGGATCCTAGTGCTCCTACGGTCGGAACAGTCGGAACAATTGAGGTTTTTCCTGCTTCTCGAAACATCATTCCAGAAAAAGTGACATTTACAGTCGACCTTCGTGATATCGATTTGTCGCGCCGCAACCGCTATGAAAAACAGCTCAGAGACCGTATTGAAATGATTACGCAAAAACACCAATTGCGTTATGATATTGCTGAAGACACCAATAGTGAACCGCGCTACTGCGCCAATTGGATCAAAGAGATCATCCACAAACAATGTAACATCTTAAAACTAGCAGCGCCAGAACTAATGAGCGGTCCTTTTCATGACGCCTTAGCGTTGTCCTATGCGTGTGATTACGGAATGATTTTCGTTCGATGCAAAGATGGCATCAGTCACAACCCCTTAGAATATGCATCATATGAAGATTTGGCTCTGGGCGCGAATGTTTTGTTGGGAACTGTTTCGGAAATATTACTGCAATAAATGGCGCTATAAAAAGGAACCTGATTTCTGCTTTTGCTCCCGCTCTTGGGCTCGAACCATAAGCAGAAATGCCTTCATTGACGCGGAGTTAATCCTTTTCACTTATAAATACAAAATCCCGGCTTGTACCGGGATTCGTTTTCTTTTTATGGAAATAATTAAAAATTGATATTAACTACACCGT
>JACMOK010000035.1 GCA_014378065.1 Flavobacterium sp. | reverse complement strand
TTTGGGGTATCGCATTTGCTCCTTCAAGAATGAGGATTAACGAATATTTTATAAAGTTGTAAAAAACAAAAACCCCGTAAATCCTAAGATTTACGGGGTTTTAATACCACATTTATTTTTTATCGCAGAAAGGATGGGATTCGAACCCACGTTATGTTGCCATAAACACGCTTTCCAAGCGTGCGCCTTCAGCCACTCGGCCACCTTTCTAGGGTAATTCGGCTGCAAATAACCGCAAAAAAATTGAGTTGCGAAAATTAAAAATACAATTTTATGACAATTCGCCGCGAATGGAAGTCTCGAATATGGTTTTAAAAACATTGGGTGCGACGTTTTCTCCCAAAAGGTACATTAGTTTGGTTATCGCAGCCTCTGTAGTGCTGTCTTTTCCGGAAATTACGCCTATTTTCTTTAATGTAGTGCTCGTTTCGTACTGTCCCATATTAACGCTGCCACCCGAACATTGCGTTACATTGATAACGTAAAGTCCTTTTTTTATCGCTTTTTTCAAGGCATTTATAAACCACTCATCGGTGGGCGCATTCCCGGAACCATAGGTCTCTAAGATCATGCCCTTGAGGTTTGGTATTTCGATGATGGCCGATAACACCGTTTCGTTAATACCCGGAAACATTTTTACCACCACTACATTGTCGTCAAGGCGCTTGTGTACCAGTAACTTTTTAGAATGGGTTTTTGGGAATACCAATTCGTTGTTAATTTTTAAATGCACGCCCGATTCTGCCAAAGGCGGATAATTGGGAGAAGAAAAAGCATTAAAGTGTTCGGCGTTGATTTTAGTTGTGCGGTTGCCGCGATACAATTTGTATTCGAAATACAAACAGACTTCTTGAATAATTGGTTTGTGTTTGCGCTGTAACGAGGCAATCTGAATCGCAGTTATTAAATTTTCTTTAGCATCGGTCCTCAAATCGCCGATGGGCAACTGCGATCCGGTAAAAACTACGGGTTTGGATAAATTCTCAAGCATGAAACTCAACGCAGCAGCCGAATATGACATGGTATCTGAACCGTGAAGCACTACAAATCCATCGAAATTTGAGTAATTATCTTCAATAATCGTTGCCATTTTAACCCATTTATCAGGGTTCATGTTAGAGGAGTCAATTGGCGTTTCAAACGAAAGGGTTTTAATGTGGCAATCCAGTTGTTTGAGTTCGGGTATTTTCTGAAGCAACTTGCTAAAGTTAAACGCTTTCAAAGCACCCGTTTCAAAATCCTTCATCATTCCGATGGTTCCGCCGGTGTAAATTAAAAGGATATTGGGTTTAATTAACATTCTGATTTTTCAATTGATTCACAACAGGGTTGGCATACATATTCAAAAAACTTTCTAACGCTACCGGGTTGTTTTCATCAATACGAATTTCAAGTCGGCGTTCAAACAGCGACTTCTCGTTTTCAGTATAAAAAGACCGGTATTTATTTGTTTTGTGAAGCAAATCGCAAGCGATATAATTGGTGGGCCATAGTTTGTAATTGCTCAAAATTGCATCGTCAATGACTTGGGCAAGTGCCTGAATTTGTTTGTTGGCGTTGTCAAATTCGGCGGCGATGCCGTCAAGTTCCGAATGCAGAACATCTCCTATATGGATGTGAATGTGTTTTTTCTGACCCATAATTCCACTCAGAAGCGTCATAAAATCTTCGTTTTTTTCTTTGATGTAGATTTCATTATTGGCTTCTGCAATCAGTTGCGGCATTTTAAGCGCGTCGGTCGGATCGTATTCGTAAGATATCGATACCGGAACAATTTTGATCTTTTTGAAATACTTCATTAAATTTTCTTCCTCAGAGCCCATCGCCAACATTTTTAGAACGCCGGGGTGTGTCGCATCGTTGCCATCTTTGGTCCTACCTTCCCTCTGCGCAATCCAAACTGAACGGTTTTCTCGAAGCAACAATTGGCCGATGTACTCGGCCATTAATTTAGAACTCTGCAACATGTCTCTCGGAGACAATCCCCGTTGTACCAAAAAATTTCTATTCAGTTTTGACAAAGTCAACAAAAAGGCTTTCTTGACGAGATTATTGCCTATGGCCGACGCCGTCATGACCAGTCCGTGGTCAAATAAAGCCGCGTTGAGCAATGATGTATCTAAGATGATATCGCGGTGGTTTGAGATAAAAAGGTAGGCGGCATTTTTTTCTAATTTCTCGAAACCCGAAGTGGTTAGGCCATCAGAGCTTTTTTCCAACACCTTTTGCACCGAAGCGTAGATAAAATTGCATTGGAAATCGCGAATGGAGTGGGTTTTTAGCAATTGTTCTTTCCAAACTGCATCGGCGACGTCCGGAAATGTAAAATTCATCAGCGCTTTCATCATGGGATGGTGAACAGAGGAACGAATTCCTTCATTGATTTCGGTGTCATAAAACGGACGGATGGCGTCAAATCTCTGCATCTTGTAATTTTATTTTTTGGTTTAACAAAAGAACAAAAATTTATTGACATCAAGCTTTACTTTTACTTAAATCCCGAATACTGCTTTAGCATTTTCAGTCGTAATTTTAGCGATTTCATAGGCTGAAAGCTGGTAAATCTGTGCCAATTTTGAAACGACGAGCGTAACATAACTGCTTTCGTTGCGCTTGCCGCGAAAAGGAATCGGAGCCAGATAAGGCGCATCAGTTTCGAGCACGATATGGCTTAGGGGAATTTGATTTAGAAATTGATCGATTTTGCCGTTCTTAAACGTCACCACTCCACCGATACCTAGCTTCATATTGTAACTGATGGCTTGTAAAGCTTGCGCATGGCTTCCGGTGAAACAATGGAAAATACCAAATAAATCAGGTGATTTTTCTGCTTCCAAAATTTCAAAAATCTCATCGAAAGCCTCGCGACAATGAATTACAATTGGTAATTGGTATTTTTTCGCCCATTGAATCTGACGCTGGAATGCCATTTTTTGCTCCTTTAAATGCGTTTTGTCCCAATACAAATCGATTCCGATTTCCCCGATCGCATAAAATTTACGATCAGACAGTTGCTTCTCGACGTGTTGCAGTTCTAGTTCATAATTCTCCCCGACAGACGTAGGATGCAAACCCATCATCAGGAAAACATGGTCGGGATAATTTCGCTCAAGTTCGTACATGGCCTCGGTGCACTTAGAATCGATGGCCGGAATAAAAAAACGAGTAACGCCGGCGTCGACCGCGCGTTGAATCATTTCTTTCCGGTCGCCAGCAAATGCATCGCTGTAAAGATGGGTATGGGTATCTGTAAGAGTTGCTGTTACCAAGTGATAAATTTTACTGCCCAAAATTACAATAAAAATTATAAAAAATTTGTGTCTCGGACGCTCCGAAAACACGCACAAACATTTTTACTTTTTCAAACCATTCCGCAAAAACTTTGCGATCTTAGCGGCTTAGTTTTAAAAAATGAAAGACCTACACGATACGCTCAAAAAAGAGGACTACAAGAAAATAAAATTTAAAGTCACCAAAACCCAGCATTTGCTTATCAAAGCGAGTGTCAATGGCGTCAAAGGCGACTTTATTTTGGATACCGGTGCCAGCAACAGTTGCGTCGGATTTGAAAGTATTTCGCTTTTTAAGCTTACAGCGGCAAAGTCGAAAACACAAGCGGCAGGAGCGGGCGCCACAGGCATGCTTACGCAATTGGCAAAGCACAACCGACTTAAAATAGGGACATGGAAAAGCAATGGTTTTCATTTGGTGGTTTTTGATTTATCGCATGTCAATCACGCACTGACACAACATAAAGCCAAGCCGGTACAGGGCATTATTGGCGCTGACATATTATTAAAAGGTAAAGCCATCATAGATTACTTTAACCATTGTTTATACTTACAATAAATTGTATATATTTGATAATCATATTTTTGAACCTTGAAAAAAAAATACATTAACTCGTTATTCCTTCTTGTATCGCTCTTTTTTAGCATTGCTTCTTTTGCGCAACGCGGTGCGGCAAATTATTCGGGTACAATTATTAACAATACTGGCAGAACAATGGTCATTCAAGACATACTCGCCACTGATACGCTGAATGGTTTGCCTGTTTCTTTATCACAGGTCAATATCACACAAGTCACTTCGACCAATAATTTTGTTAGCGTCAATGCGACCGGATCGGTTGTGCTTAGGGGATCCGCGCTTTCCGGAACCTACAATGCGGAATATCAAATTTGTCAGAT
>JACMOK010000167.1 GCA_014378065.1 Flavobacterium sp. | reverse complement strand
AAAACCCGGAATTAAGCCATCTTTTTTTCCAGCCTGGAAAGGAAACGGATTGTAGCCATTTTGTGAAGCCCGGTTGGCATCAAATTTTCCATAAGCTTTGGAGACATCTTCATAGCTGCTGTCAAACAAAGATCCGTCTTCCAAATAACCCGCATAATGAATGTAAAATGTGGCACCATCAACGGGTTTCTTTCCGCTGCCGGTTTTAAGAATTTTGGTCTCTAGACCGGTTGCCGACTTGGTAGCGGTAGGTCTGATACTAGCCAAATATTTAACTTTTTCTGCTTTTACAGATGCATACTTTTCATCATATATCTTTTTAGCCGCCGCTGCTTCGACAGCTTGTTTGGCTTTGGCATCTGCCTGAATAGCTGCCTGCTTGGTATCATCTTGCGCTTTGTTGGCAAAATAATCTGCGAATATTTTAGGTGCATCAAAATTCTTCGCGGCGTTACCTTTTCTTAGGATGGAAATTTTCTGAATCACGTCATCCTGCGCAATATTGTTAACGACATCTTGACCAGAAATGACATAACCAAAAATCGTATGTTTTCCGTTTAGCCAAGGTGTTTCCTTATGGGTAATAAAAAATTGGCTGCTATTGGTTGCCGGACCAGAATTAGCCATCGCCAAAATTCCTGCTTTGTCGAAAACAAATTCTGGAACAATTTCATCTTTAAAACTATAGCCTGAGCCGCCCGAACCATTTCCAGCGGGATCACCGCCTTGAATCATAAAATCTTTAATCACGCGGTGAAATTTCAAGCCGTCATAAAAAGGCTTTCCTTTTAGCTTTTCATCGGTTATAAAGTTATTTTTTCCTTCTGCCAATGCCACAAAGTTGGCCACGGTGATTGGTGTTTTCTCAAATTCGAGTCGCACAACAATCTTTCCTTTACTGGTTTGAAATTCGGCAAACATGCCGTCTGTGGTAGCCAATGGGCTTGTTTTTTTTGCCAATGCTACGGTTGCAGGTTTTTTGGTAACTGCTGGTTTTTTAGTTTTTTGAGAATAGACATTCATCAGTCCTAAAAACAATAAAACGATAACTTTGATTTTCATTTTTAATTGATTAAATAATCCTTACTTATTTCGCGATTGCAGGGATTTTCAGGTTTATTCCCTTGTATTTACTAAAATTATTGGGTTGGCATCGATTCTATAAGTTCAATTTCGAATATAATATTGGCATTGGCAGGGATCACGCCGCCAGCACCCTGGGCACCATAAGCCAAATTAGAGGGAATAAATAAAACGGCTTTATCTCCAAAAGATAATTTTTCGAGCCCTTCAATAAATCCGGGAATCATGCCATCTTTTCTTCCGTATTGGAACGGAATGGGTATATATTGTCTGGCATCGGCACGTTGTTGATTGAATTTTCCAAAAGTAGCCGCCACGTCAGCCACACTGCTGTCAAACAATTCGCCATTCTCTAAAAATCCGGAGTAATGAATAAAAACATTAGCACCGGCTGCAGGTTTCTTACCCTGTCCTTTCGAAATTATTTTGAATAGCAAACCAGAAGGTGTTTTTATTGCTGCTTTTTTTAATGTTGTAAAGTAAGCCACTTTCTGTTCTTGAACGACTTTGTATTTGGCGTCGAAAGCTTTCTTGTTTTCGGCATCAATTAATGCTTGTTTCTGTTGATTTTCGGCCTCATGAGAAAAGAAATCGGCAAACACTTTTACGGCATCAAATTTCTTTGCAGCATCACCTTTGCGAATAATCGTTACCTTTTTAATCAGGTCGTTTTGTATAATGGCATTCACAACCGTCATTCCGTTTTCGACTACTTTGCCAAAAATAGTATGCTTTCCATCAAGCCAAGGCGTGGCAAGGTGCGTGATAAAAAATTGACTGCTATTGGTTCCCGGACCGGAATTCGCCATCGCCAATACGCCACCGGTATCAAAACGCAAGTCGGTGATCTCATCTTTAAATTTATAGCCGGTATCTCCTGAGCCGTTTCCTAAAGGATCGCCACCCTGGATCATAAAATCTTTGATAACGCGATGAAAATTTAAACCATCAAAAAAAGGTTTTCCTTTAAATTGTTCGCTGACAAAGGTATTTTTTCCTTCAGCAAGACTGATAAAATTAGCAGTGGTAACGGGCGCTTTTTCGAAATTAAGCGAAACAATAATGGCGCCTTTACTGGTTTGGATGTCAGCATATAATCCATCAGGCAACGCACTATGTTCGTCCTTACAAGAATAAAAAGTGATTACGGCAATCAGGCATAGAAAAAAAGACTTTCTCATGTTTAAAATTTATATTATTCGGTTATTGGTTTATTTTGTTTTAAAGGAGGCAAATTTGGACTGTTTTCGGGTGTAAAGTCGTTTAAGGTGACGGTGCAAATTAGTGGCTGGTTGTGACCAATTCTTCGGTTATCACCATGATAGCCATAGCCCATATGAGAAGGAAAAAGAAAAGTCACAGTTTCTTTTTTGCGCATTAACTTGATGCCGTGACGCAATCCCATCATTATCTTTTGCTCTTTATCTACATGGTAGGTTTGCGGCCGCAATTCCAGTTCAGAATAAATAATGTTGCCATCCAAATCTTTTACCTCATAATTAAAATTGGCTACATCCCCTTTTTTCGGACGAATAGTATCCTGATAATTTTTCACATCATACCGGTACCAATATCCTTTGTTCGACGCGATGTATTTGCCGTTGGGATTGCTTTTGATAATTGAATCTATTTTGGCTTCTTCCACGGAAACCAACTTTTTATTGCGCTCCACAGATTCTTTAAGAAAAGTGCCTGATGATTGCGATATAGGTCTACGCGCCTGCTGTTGAGAACAACAAGAAAACAATAGTCCACCAAAAATTACAAGGCTAAGTTGTTTAATATATTTCATTTTGTATGGTCATTTGGGTGATCAGCTTTTCAAATTTTTCTACGGTCTGCTGCAACGTCAAATTCGATTTTCCGCCTGCAGCATTAATATGTCCGCCACCGTTGAAGTGCTCCCGCGCAAATTGATTGACATCAAAATCACCTTTGGAACGAAAAGAAATCTTGATGATATTTTCTTCTTTATGTTCTATAAAAATCGCAGCAAAAACAATTCCCTTTATGCTCAATCCATAGTTTACGATGCCTTCAGTATCGCCTTTGGTATAATTAAAAGTATCGAGTTCGTGTTGAGAAAGGGTAATGTATGCAGTATTTTTTTCGGTCAATATTTTCATGTTTTGCAAAGCTCTACCCAACAACTGTAAACTATCGAAAGAATTGTTGTCAAAAAGCAAAGCAGGAATCTTGGTGTTTTCGACCCCTAGATCAATCAAGTCGGCAATAATTCGATGTGTTGTTCCTGTGGTTTTCGGAAAGCGAAACGAACCGGAATCTGTCAAAATGCCGGTATAGATACAGGTAGCTATCGTCTTATTTATTAAATTTTTGTGTCCCAATGTTGATATAAAATTATAAATCATTTCGCAAGTCGAACCGAATTGGGTGTCCGAATAGGTAAATTGTGCAAACCCGTCGGGACTTTGGTGGTGATCAATCATGATGAAAGGTGCCACGAGTTTATTCAACACTTGTTCCATTTCGCCGGTACGGTGCAAAGCATTAAAGTCTAAAGCGAAAAGGAGTTCCGACTCTTTAAGAATTTTGGTGGTGTTTTCGCGGTCTTTCTCATACACCCTTACTTTTTCTGACCTTGGCAACCACGCTAAAAATTCAGGGAATTCATTGGGAACGATGACGGTTGGAATATGATTTAACTGCAGCAAAAAATGGTACAACGCCAGCGCAGAACCCATCGCGTCTCCGTCTGGACTTCGGTGGGGTACAATGGCAATTTTCTTAGGGGAAGAAAGCAATTGTGCAATCGATTGGAATGCTTCTTTGGTCATGGGTGCGAATTTACATTTTTTTATACTCTCGTAAAAAACATTTAAGAAGAAAGTAAGATTTTGCGATAAATTTCTTCACCTGATTCTTGAAGAGATAATTTCTTTTGTTGGAAAGGTTTCGATGATCGCTTTTTTTCTGTGGGCGTGGCGGATGGTTTTTTTACTCGTTTTACTAAAGATGGAATTAGAGAATGGGGGAGTTATTTTGGAGGCAACAGTGAAAATTGATTTTGTTCAAAGAATTATAACAAACGGTTCGAACTTTGTTTACTTGGTAAGCACTATCGATAGCACCAATGATATCTACATGCCAAATGCAATACAATCCAATTTGAGTATAGGTTTAAGTACATTTGGTAATGACACTAACATGTTTCTGGCCAAATTTGAAAGACCATGGGCCACAACCAATTTCACAAAAGCATTTGGCAGTTGGCGTCCAACCCAAACAACGGCAATTTTGTTTTACTAGGCAGTTTAAATCGGAGGAACGGCCAATTAACCGCTGTCATTTATAATCTGCAAGGCAGAATTATTTTCTTAAAAGCACTAAAATGTAACTATAATGAAGTCAGTAAAGCATTGCAATTACAAAATACAGCCGATGGAGTGTATGTAATTAAAATCATTGCCAACCTAAAGCTAGTAACAACTTTTAAAATGATCTACTAAAAACGAAGACTAATAAAGCAATAAAATAACCAGGTTTAATAATTTTGTTTTTTGTAATATTTATCAGTTTGGCAGGTGATAGAATAAAAATTGAGTTAGGGTGCAGATTAGTCCATTACAACGATTTAAAAGAAAATTAAGTAATATGTAAATATCTTTAAAATCTTCAACAAAAAAGAACTGTCTTTTATTTCGAGGTAGCAATCACAAAATTGAGTTTAAGTTTAACACCCATCTGCATCAGGTCGACCAAGTCTTGCACTTTGTTATCTGCAGGCACCCGAACCACCACCACTTTGTCGTTCAACATCGTTGTTTTATTGAACAAGGCTTGCTCTAATTGATCAAACGGAACCTGCTCTTTGTCAATATAATACAACTTGTCTTCGGTAACTGAGATCGTGACATGGTCTTTGTTGGTCGTTTCGTTTGATTTGGCTTTTGGCAACGTCAATTTAATCACATTGGGGTTGGCCAAAGTAGAAATAATCAAGAAAAACAAAAACAAGAAAAACATGATGTCGCTCAAAGACGAAGTCGGAATTTCCGGATGAAGGCGCTTGTTTCTTTTAATTGCCATTTTGTGGTTCCTGGATTACGTTGATGATTTCCAGCGTCTGTCTCTGCACTTTAAGTGTAAAACTATCGATCATCATGTTAAACAAATGGTAAGCAGAATACGCTACAACTCCAACAACCAATCCGGCACCGGAACTGATCATTTTTTCATACAAGCCTCCCGAAATCGTCTGGATGTTTAGATTACCCGTATTCGAAATAGTATGGAAAATTTTGATCACTCCAGAAATCGTTCCGATAAAACCCAAGATCGGCGCAATGCCAGATATCAATCCCAGGTAACCCAATCCTTTTTCCATTTGTGCGATTTCAACATTGGCTGTTTGTTCCATTACCGATTCGATTTCGCCGATCGGTCTCCCGATGATACCTACACCACTTCTCAAAATGTTTCCGGAAGCCGTATTTTCACGACTGCATAGCATGATGGCATTGTCTATGCGTCCGGTTTTAAGCTGCATTTTAACTTCAGAGATCAAGTTAGTATCTTGTTTAGTCACTTTTCGGATGGACAAGTAGCGTTCAATGATTACATAAATACAGAAAAACAGCAACACAATCAGCGGATAAATCATGATTCCGCCTTTGAGTAGGAACTCAAGATACGAAATATTTTCGGTGACACTCACTTCAGTGGAGCCAGCCACAGCTGTAGCGGCATTGGCAATACTATCTGTGATCGGTGCGGCTTGCAGCAGAAAATGGGAAATCATCATAAATGGGTCGTTATTTAGTACGTTTGCAAAAGTGCATAAATTTTACAGAAGCGCCAATCAAATCAAAAATTTTTATGAACACTGTTTATTTTATATTGTGGATAACGAAAAAAAATCAAAATAATTATAGGCCATTGGTCAAACTGCTCGATTTCGAGAAGCTGCACATTTTAGGCATAGAAGAGGACGTTTTTTTCGGGGTTTCGTTCGAATCTTGCTCATGTTTACTGATAGAAAGTGGAAGCATTCTTTAAACAACAGACGAACATCGATGCTACATAATTCAAATGTGCCAACGACTTATTTGGTTGGAAAAGGCTTTTTATTTATTTAAAATTCCAAAATTCCTTTTTTAAAATTTAAAAAATTAAAAGTATTTTTGCACATGCAACACAACGTACTTATTTTAGATTTCGGATCGCAATACACCCAATTGATTGCCCGAAGAGTTCGCGAATTAAACATCTTTTGCGAAATTTTCCCTTACCACCATTTCCCTGATGATTTATCATCGTACAAAGCTGTCATTCTTTCAGGTAGTCCGTTTTCGGTTCGTTCAGATGATGCGCCGCACCCCGATTTGTCGCAAATAAGAGGAAAACTGCCTTTACTGGCCCTTTGTTACGGGGCGCAGTATCTCGCCCATTTTAGTGGTGGGGTTGTCACCGCGTCTGATACCAGAGAATATGGTCGTGCGAATTTATCGTTTATAAAAAATGAAGAGTTGTTTTTTGATGGCGTGGCGCAAAACTCACAAGTTTGGATGTCGCACAGCGATACGATTAAAACCTTACCTACCGGCGGTGTGAAACTGGCTAGTACATTGGATGTTGAAAATGCCGCTTATCGCATTGAAGGCGAGGTAACGTATGCAATTCAGTTTCACCCCGAAGTCTACCACTCCTCAGATGGCAAGCAAATGCTAGAGAATTTTTTGGTTAAAATTGCTGCGGTCCCACAACATTTCACACCCAATGCTTTTGTAACCGAAATGGTGTCAGAATTGAAAGAGAAACTGCAACAGGATAAAGTGGTTTTAGGACTTTCAGGCGGTGTCGATTCGACCGTTGCTGCCGTTTTATTACATCAGGCGATAGGTAAAAATCTGTATTGCATTTTTGTCAACAATGGCTTATTGCGCAAGAATGAATATGAAAATGTATTGAAGCAATATGAAGGCATGGGTTTAAATGTCAAAGGCGTTGATGCCGCTGACAGGTTCATGGAGGCACTCACCGGAATCAGTGATCCCGAAACCAAGCGCAAGGCCATCGGAAGGGTTTTTATTGAAGTTTTTGATGATGAATCGCACCGGATTGAAGACGTCAAATGGCTGGCACAAGGCACAATTTATCCCGATGTTATCGAATCGGTTTCGGTTAAAGGTCCATCGGCTACGATCAAATCGCATCATAATGTTGGAGGACTGCCCGATTATATGAAATTAAAAATCGTAGAACCGCTGCGGATGTTGTTTAAAGATGAAGTCCGCAGGGTGGGAATTACATTAGGTATCGATTCCGCCTTGTTGGGTAGGCATCCGTTTCCCGGACCCGGATTGGCAATTCGGATACTTGGTGATATTACTTTAGAAAAAGTTCGTATATTGCAAGAAGTTGACGCTGTATTTATTGACGGATTGAAGTCGTGGGGGTTGTATGACAAAGTCTGGCAAGCCGGAGCAATACTGCTTCCCGTAAATAGTGTGGGCGTGATGGGCGATGAGCGAACGTACGAAAAAGTGGTCGCACTTCGGGCCGTAGAATCGACTGATGGCATGACTGCAGACTGGGTGCATTTGCCTTATGATTTTTTGATGAAAGTCTCAAATGACATCATTAATAAAGTAAAAGGCGTGAATAGAGTAGTATATGACATCAGCTCTAAACCTCCAGCAACGATCGAGTGGGAGTAATTTAAAATAGTAGATTATGAAAAAAGAAATACTATTTTTTTTCGTAGTTTTTTTGAGTTTGGCCGTTTTTGGTCAAAGCAAAAAGAAGGATCAGGAAGTAGACATTATCAGTCACGAGGTGCAATTGGGCGAATCGGTTCGATTGATTTCAAAAAAGTATTTGGTAGATCCTGCGGAAATATACAGATTGAACAAATTTGCTGTCGAAGGCATCAATACAGGCATGGTCCTAAAGATTCCGATACCACGCAAGGAAGGTGCATTAATGCAGCAGCAGGAAGTCGAAATGAAGCCGGTCTCAGAAGAAAGTGCGCCGACAGAAAAAGTTGTTGAAGAAAATATTACCCCAGCATCTAATGTTGTTATCAAATCAGAAAATGTAAAAGCGTATGCCGCGAAAGCGATTGATTCTGCTCTAACGTTTAACCATGAGGTGGTCGCAAAGGAAACGTTATTTAGTCTGTCACGACAATACGCAGTTTCTGTCGATGATATTAAAGCCAGCAATCCACAATTAACCAACGGACGTTTAAAAATTGGACAAGTAATCAAAATTCCGACAACCCGGGCATTAATAAATAATGTTACTGCTGTCAGATTAAGTGAAATGCAATCTCAAGATACAGTCAACGCGCAGACAAAAATGGAAACGACAGAAAGTAAAACGATTAGACATACCGTAATGGCCAAAGAAACCTTGTTTAATCTGTCAAAAAAGTATGGTGTACCCGTATCAGAAATCAAGCAGCAAAACGCAGCCCTTTTACAGAGTGGTTTGAAAATTGGGCAAATATTGAGCATAAAAAAAATAATTGATAATCAACAACACTAAATTTCAACGCTAATCTGCTAAAAAAAATAATAATGAATAGATTTTTTTATACGTTTCTACTTCTTTTTTTTACTTGCTGTTGTGCATTTTCACAAGATAAAAATTTTATAAAGCATACTGTTGCCAAAGGAGAAACCATTACTCAAATTGCGGCGAAATATAAGGTTACGCCTTATGATATTTATCAATTAAATCCTGATTTTCAAACCGGGATCAAGGAAAATGATGTTGTCTTAATTCCAATGGTTCTTTCAGACAAGCCCGCAATCACAAATAAAAACACAAAAGCGACATCCCAAAAAACACATATTGCGAAGCCTAAAGAAACCCTTTATAGTATTTCGAGAGATTACGATGTAGCTGTTGAAGATTTAAAAAACAGCAATAGCGAGGCCTTAAAAAGTGGTTTAAAAATCGGTCAGGCGATCATTATCCCCGCAACCAATCCAGCTGCAATTAGCGATATCGTTCAAAAAGAAAAGCATGTTGAAACAAAAGCGATAGAGCCTAAGCCGGCGGTATCGAATGTAAAATCGGAGAATGCCGTTTATCATATTGTGGCGCCAAAAGAAACTAAATTTGGCATTTCAAAAAAATACGGACTTACCGTAGCCGAGCTAGAACAAAAAAATCCTGATATTATTGCTAATTTGCCTATTGGTTATAAACTCATAGTGAGCGGTAGCGCACCAAAAGGTGAAATTGCAAAACAGGAAGTGGAGAAACCCAAACCTGTTGTCAACGAAATAGTGCAACAGGAAACGACCACGACAGAAACGACAAGAACCATTATAAGAAGTGGGTACGCCAACTATGAAGTCAAGCCCAAAGAAACACTTTTTAGCTTGGCGCAAATGTTTGGCATCAGCCAAGACGAATTGATTACGCTCAACCCAAGCTTGAGAGAAGGTGTTAAAATAGGTATGATTCTTAAAGTTCCAGGAAAAGGGTCGATGGTGATGGTTACCAACTCGAATCCTAAGTTTAACGACCTTACCAAATCAATCAATAAGACCCAGAGGAAAGAACTGGTGCTGCTTATTCCTTTTAATGCCTCCAAAATTCAGGGCGATACCTTAAAAACCATTGCCATGCGCTTGAAAAAAGATGCTTTCTTAAATATGACACTCGATTTTTATGCAGGCGCTTTGATGGCGATCGACTCGGCCAAGACGCTTGGTTTAAATATTGATGTCAAAATTTACGATTCAGAGGAAAGCAAAATGTCGTCTAATGTTGTTAATAGAATTAAGAACAACAATATTCAAAATGCTGATGCTGTTATCGGGCCGTTTTATCAGCAATATGTAGAAAAAGCAGCCGAGATGCTCAATGAAAGAAGCGTTCCGGTCATCTCTCCTTTGTCAAAAGAAATTGGCAAATCATACAGCAATTTATTTCAAGCGATGCCGCCCAGTGATTTTGCAAAATGTGCCATGTTTGATTTTATGATTTCCAAAAATGGCAATATTATCGTGGTCAGCGATCCGAAAAAACTGGCCAACAAAGAATTGATTTCTAAAAAATATCCCGCGGCCAAATTGGTGGGTCTGACAGCAAATGGCGCCCTGGATGTAGAAAGTCTAAAATCGCTTTTGGTAAAAGGGCAACTCAATTATGTAGTACTAGATTCTGAAAGAACCGGGATGATCTTGGGCACTACCAATGCTTTACTCAATGAACTGGCCAACTTTCAAATACAACTGGTGATCATTGAACCAAATGAAACTTTGGATTTTGAAGAAATTTCAATGAAGCGACTGACGATTCTTAAAATGTTATATCCGTCGCTGACGCGCGAAAACAATTCACCAGAGGCTGCCCAGTTTGAAAACAGCTTTAAAGCAAAAAACAAAATCTTCCCAAGCCAGTACGCCACGAGAGGTTTTGATGTTACCTTCGATACCCTGCTGCGTTTATCACAAGGAACAAGTTTTGAAGCGTCTGCAAATGAATTTAAAACAGAACAAATTGAAAGCAAATTTGAATATGCTAAGAAGGATTCTGAAGGTTTTCTCAATAAAGGTATCTATATCATGGAATTTCAGGAAGATTTATCTGTAAAACAAGTCAACTAATGACGTCAAAAATAACTTATTTAGGCGACTTAAGAACGTCTTCAATTCATTTACAATCCGGGACGGAAATTCTCTCCGATGCGCCCACAGACAATAATGGTAAAGGTGAAGCATTTTCGCCTACCGATTTGCTGGCCAATGCCTTGGGCAGTTGTATGATGACGATTATGGCTATTAAAGCCAGAGACTTAAACGTTGATTTGACCGGGTCGACCGTTGGGGTAACTAAAATCATGCAAGCCGAACCCAGAAAGGTCGCCCGTATAGAAATTGTTATGGACATGGCCATTACAGCCGACGAAAAAACAAAAGTCATCCTCGAAAGAACTGCCATGAACTGTCCGGTTTTCCGGAGTCTCCATCCTGATATGGAAAAGGCCATCACCATTAATTGGAAATAGACAGCTCGTGTTTTGCGGGCCATGCTAATCTTTAAATTTCTTTCTTCTTTTCGAATGGATAAAAATCAAAAGCTACTCATTCAACTTGCACATACCAAAATGCCTTTCGGGAAATATGAAGGTCGTCATCTGATCGATTTACCAGAGTATTATGTCGTCTGGTATCACAATAAGGGCTTTCCGAAAGGGATGTTGGGCGAACAACTGCAATTGATCTATGAACTTAAATTGAATGGCCTCGAAGAATTAATTCGCAATATCAAAAAGCAATATCCCAAACCGCTGTAACATAAAAAAACGTGCGGTTTACATAGGTAAATTTGTAGATTCAAAATGTATTTTGAAAGATTTTAATTTTCAAATTATCTCAATTTCAAATTAGTTTTTTGTCAATTTATAATCGTATTTTTGCGACGTTTTTTACACAACTACAACACAAGAACAAACAACGCAATGAATCAAACAAAATATATTTTTGTTACCGGTGGCGTGACTTCTTCCCTTGGAAAAGGAATAATCGCAGCATCTTTGGCAAAATTATTACAGGCAAGAGGGTATCGAACCACCATTCAAAAGTTCGATCCCTACATTAACGTTGACCCTGGAACCTTAAATCCGTATGAACATGGCGAATGCTACGTGACGGATGATGGCGCCGAAACAGATTTGGACTTAGGGCATTACGAACGGTTCCTCAATGTTCCCACTTCACAAGCCAACAACGTCACCACGGGCAGAGTTTATCTTTCAGTCATAGAGAAGGAACGCCGTGGAGAATTTCTGGGAAAAACGGTGCAGGTCGTCCCTCATATTACCAACGAAATTAAAGAAAGAATGCAATTGCTAGGAAACTCTGGCGATTTTGATATTGTAATAACAGAAATTGGAGGTACCGTCGGCGATATTGAATCGTTGCCCTATATTGAATCGGTACGGCAATTGGTTTGGGAGTTGGGAGAAAGCAATGGCATAGTGATTCACCTGACTTTAGTGCCTTATCTTGCTGCTGCGGGCGAATTAAAAACCAAGCCAACGCAACATTCAGTAAAAACGCTGATGGAAAGCGGTATCAAAGCTGACATTTTGGTGTGCAGAACTGAACATGAATTATCGGATGAATTGCGTCAAAAATTAGCCTTATTTTGTAATGTAAAACGAGAAGCGGTCATCCAGTCAATCGATGCTTCCACCATCTATGAGGTACCCAACCTCATGCTGGAAGAAGGATTGGATGTGGTGGCTTTAGAAAAACTGAACTTACCTAAAAAAGCGGCGCCAGATTTAAAAAACTGGAACGTATTTTTGCACCGATTGAAAAATCCCAAACACACAGTTAACATCGGACTCATCGGCAAATATGTAGAATTGCAAGATTCTTACAAGTCTATTTTAGAAGCTTTTATCCATTCGGGTGCCGCTAATGAAACCAAAGTGAATGTGGTTTCCGTGCATTCTGAATATATCGATGCTGGAAATGTGGCCGATAAATTAGCCGGTTTAGACGGAATACTAGTTGCTCCTGGCTTTGGCGAGCGAGGCATTGAAGGCAAAATTGAAACCATTCGGTTTGCGCGCGAGAATAAAATTCCGTTTTTAGGAATTTGTCTTGGCATGCAGATGGCCGTCATCGAATATGCTAGAAATGTATTGGGGTTTCTCGACGCAAATTCAACCGAAATGAATCAAGGTACAGCGCATCCCGTAATTGATTTGATGGAGGAACAAAAAAGCATTACCGATAAAGGCGGAACGATGCGTTTGGGGGCGTGGAAATGTGACCTTGCCGAAAACACATTGGCCTACAAAATATATGGAATAACAAGTATAACGGAACGACACAGGCATCGGTATGAATTCAACGGCAACTATTTAGCACAATTAGAACATGCCGGTTTAAAGGCAACCGGGGTCAATCCGGATACTGGTTTGGTCGAGATTATCGAAATACCAACCCATCCATTTTTTATCGGGGTGCAATACCATCCAGAGTATAAAAGCACCGTGGCCAATCCGCATCCGCTTTTTGTGCATTTTATTGCAGCCACGGTCAAAGCAAAGAAGCATCATAATTAACATATACTATTTAAAATAAAATAATGGAAGAGAAAAAATTAGACCTCAATTCAATCATTGGTTTTGTATTGATTTTCGGAATATTGATTTGGATTATGTATCAAAATCAGCCTTCCCAAAAAGAGGTGGCTGCTGAAAAAGCAAAAAAAGAGCAGACCATCAAAACCAAAATATTGACAAAACCCGCAAGTCTAACTGCAACAGATTCTACTGTTACTGATTCCGTTCAAATTGCCAATTTAAAATCGACGCTAGGAAATTTCGCTTATTCTGCAACCCTTCCCTCAGCAACCGCCGCTTTTACGACGATTGAAAATGACGTAATCAGTCTCAAAATTGCCAATAAAGGAGGCTATATTGTGGAAGCCAAACTTAAAAAATTTGAGCGTTTCAAGAAGAATTCAGGACAATTGGTGGAGCTAATTAAAGACAATAATTCGAATCTTAACATCAACCTGCAGACCCAGGACAATCGGGTATTGGAAACTAAAAATTTATTTTTTGAACCCGCACTCACAAAATCTGGAGACAACCAAATCTTAACGATGCGTTTGAAAGCGGGTGCCAATGAATTCCTTGAATACAAGTATGAATTAAAACCCAATGATTACATGGTAGGGTTTGATCTGCGTTCGCAAGGTTTAAATAAAGTTTTAAATACTGTAAAACCGTTGGATTTAGAGTGGGATTTAAAAGCCTACCGAAACGAAAAAGGGATTGCTTACGAAAACCGATATGCCGATATTCGTTATGAATATGAAGACGGTAAGGACAATTATACCGGTCAAGGAGAAAATAAAGAGGAGCAGCCGGATAAAGTAACTTTTATTGCATTCAAGCAACACTTTTTTTCTTCCATTTTGTTGACCGATAAGGCATTTGCTAATGCCAAACTGGTTTCCAATAACCTGATACAGGACGAGAAAACCGATACTGTTTTTACCAAACAATTCAAAGCAATTGTTCCGTTGGCGTTTACAAACGGAGAAATTAATTATAAAATGAATTGGTATTTTGGGCCAACGGATTACAAGACTTTAAAAGCTTATGACAAAAATATAGAGAAAATTATCCCGCTGGGTTGGGGCATATTTGGTTGGATCAATAAATTTATTTTCATCCCATTATTTGGTTTTTTAAGCTCTTATATTGTCTACGGAATTGCCATTATCATCTTTACAATTATCATCAAAATTGCCATGTCGCCCATCACTTACAAATCATTTCTATCACAGGCCAAGATGAAAGTGCTGCGCCCAGAGATTATGGAATTGGGAGATAAGTTTAAAAAAGACCCGATGAAAAAGCAACAGGAAACCATGAAACTATACAACAAAGCAGGTGTGAATCCGATGGCTGGCTGTATTCCGGCTTTGATACAGTTGCCTTTTATGTATGCCTCGTTCCAGTTTTTCCCATCAGCATTTGAATTAAGACAGAAAAGTTTCCTATGGGCAGATGATTTATCTTCTTTTGATGAAATTGCCAAATTGCCTTTTCGCATTCCGCTTTACGGAAATCATATTAGTCTTTTCCCTATATTGGCTGCCATCGCAATTTTCTTTTATATGAAAATGACTTCAGGCGACCAACAAATGGCGGCGCCGCAACAAGAAGGTATGCCGGATATGGGAAAAATAATGAAAATTATGATTTATGTATCGCCAGTAATGATGTTGATTTTCTTTAACAGTTATGGTGCGGGATTGAGTTTGTACAACTTTATTTCCAATCTAATTACGATTGGAATCATGTATGTCATCAAAAATTATATTGTAGACAGTCAAAAGATACATGCGCAGATACAGGAGAATAAATTGAAAGAGCCTAAAAAGCAAAGTAAATTTCAGCTCAAAATGCAAGAAATGATGCAGCAGGCGGAGACGCAGAAAGCGGAACAAAAGAAAAAATAACAAAAAAAACCGAAAGTTACTTTCGGTTTTTTTTTTTACTAATTATCTTTAGCAGGAGCAATGATGATTTCCACCATATTTTGCAAGTAGGTCAGGCACTTATTTAGTTATCATAATTTTGAAACTTTTGGATTGGCTTTCGTCGGAAATCCGGATAAAATAAATTCCATTATAAACCGCATCGGTCTCCAGAATGGTCAAGGTGCTGCCTTGCAAAATCTTGCTCGATTGCACTACTTTTCCGGTGCCATCTACCAGCGCCACGGTTAAATCTTTTTCTGCCATTTGATATTGAATGGCTATAAAATTTTGAGCAGGATTCGGTGCAATGACTATATTAAATGTAGCCGTATTAAAATCTAAGGAAGCTAAAACTGGAGTATAAGTGGTCGTGCTTTCCGAAATACTCGTCACCTTTACTGCGGTCTTGTTGCCATAAAAAGTAGGGCCCACCACATACGGATAAGCAGAATTGTGATTGGCATCAACCGTAGTGAAATAACAATAAATACCGTTTGGATATTCAGGTGTCACACAAATGCGCCCATTGTGAATATCCAGATAATCTGCAGACGGATGTTGGATGTATTCATAATCTTCGCGATACATTCCCAGCGGAAAAGCGGTGTTAACTAATGGCCCATCGGTAACATCGGTTCCATTGGCATACACGGTTCTTGAGGTTATATTTCGCAATTGATAACTCGATTTCAGTCGTTCAACTCCGCCACTTCCATCAGCATTTGCAAAACCATAAGCGCCATAAATAGGAAAGCCATCATAGGAAAATCCCAATAATGGGGAATGGGCTGAAGAATTAATTACATACAATCCATCAGAAGGATAGGTATTGCAAACAGTAGACAATACATTGAGGTCTAAATTAAATGCACTTGGATTCTGGTGGTGGTGGTAGTTGCCCATGGCGGGATGCGCTTTGGCACAATCAAAACCATTGCGTTCCGCTACCACCGCGTCTCTGTTCCATACACCATCTCCCATGCCACCCGCCGGACCTCCCGCATTAGATCCTGTTGCTAATTTATATGAAACCCCATCTCGGTAGTCAAAAAGCGCTACACCATTTTTAAACAAACCAATATTCCCACCGGTGGTATTGGTTGCCGTGCCGGTATTTTGGCTGGGATTTAATGTGAGTTTGAAAATAGCTCCATTCTGTGAAGTTGCTAACGAAGGATTGCCATCTTGAAAAGGTCCGGTGATGTAGGCCGGGATTCCATTCGTGGTAACATACACCCAATTGGCTGAATATTTTACGGTTTGAACATTCGCTAAGACTGCATCGGTAATGGGAGTTGGGTTTCCTGATATATAATGACGACCGTTAATTCCTGTTGTGTTTTGTAACCATGAAGTGATGATGGGATTAATTTGTCCGGAAGCAATAGTACTTAAAATTACAGTAGTTAATAAAGCAAATATTTTTTTCATAAGGGTTGTTTTTAAAATTTGATTTTAGGTATTAAAAGTTTGATGTAAAATTATTAGACGAAAAATGAATTCTATTCTTGCGCTCAAAAATATTATTTTGGAAATGAAAATCTTGGATCAAATAAAAATGCAGTATCGGTCAATGTTTTGAGAAAGACCAGCAGGTCTACTCGATCATCATCTGAAAGATTCATGGGTCTAGACAATTGTTTTGGAAGCAACTTACTATCGCTTAAAGTATTGTAATGATTGATCACTTCGGTTAAAGTTTTAAATCGGCCATCGTGCATGTAAGGAAAAGTAAATTGACTGTTCCGCAAAGTCGGGACTTTAAATAGCAACGAATCTGAAACAAGGGCAGTAATCTTCATTCTTCCTACATCCTGAAGTGTAGGGTCTAAAGGCAAGCCATTGGTTTCCAATTTCTCACTTGAAAACAGGGGTTCATTATGGCATGAGGCACAATTGGTTTTAAAAAGATTATATCCTACTTTTTCCTGTTCACTAAATTGTGCTTCCTTTCGCATCACTTTGTCATATTTTGAATTGGAAGAAACCAATAACAATTCAAATTGCGATAACGCAAATAATACGCGTTGTCCCGTTATTCTTGAATCACCAAAAGCCGATTCAAACAGCAATTCGTATTTTTCACTTTTTCGGAGTTTGTCTACGATATGCTCCAAAGACTCATCCATTTCTACCGGACTCGTAATCGGATTTAACGGCTGCATGTCAAGATGATTGACGCCGCCATCCCACATAAAACTTTTTGACCAAGCCAGATTGACCAACCCCATGGCATTTCGGGTTCCAATTCTGCCTTCAATGCCATGACTCAAATCGTGGTCAACATGGGCAAATCCGGTGGATTGAAAGTGACAACTGGCACATGAAATGGTAAGATCTCGGGATAATACAGGATCATAAAACAACTGTCGTCCAAGCTGAAAACCTTCTTCAGTCAAAGGGTTTTTGGAAAAATCATAGTGCATTTTTGGCCATCCTTTGGGCGTCTGAATATAAATGGGCGTGGCTTTTCTTAAAGTAAAAGACAAACCAATCCCTAAAATTAATACGATAAGTATCCTATTTAAAATCCGAAATTTCATTCTGTTTTAAACATTTGTTGACTGTAATCTGCCATTTTCATTGCTTTTTTCCCCGGAATCAGTATACTGTTTGTTTCCAATAATTTAATTTTAGAAAATAATTCAGCTAGATCTACCGTAATTTCAGGGTTTGATTTTTTTACCTCGAGCACTACTTTTCTTAAGGCGTAATACGGATTCAGACAACCGCCAACATGAAATTGAAATTCGTTCTTTCGGGTCAGACAACTGCTGCTTTTACCTTCTAATTTCATATTAATAAATCCGCTTTGCCAAGCCCAATACATCCCTTTTGTTGGATCCAAATCGCCTGACATCGCACCTGAAACGCTGGCTAAACTGTCAATTCCAACCTGAAATGTGATTTTGGAAATGATTTTTTTAGGATCTCCATTCAAAGTAATTTTCAAAGATTTGGGATTTTCAAGATCCATTAAGTGAGCAACATTTTTAGATTTTATTACGGTTGCATCTTCAAATACAATTTGAAAATCAGATACATAATATTTTAAAACACTAATCTGTAAAGTGTCTTTAGTTTGAGAGATATAATTTTTGCGCAATGCTAATTTTTCCTCCCTAAATTTAAAATTAAATGTAATGGCAATAGTATCATTTTGCTGCCCAGCCATTTGTGTGACGAGCAAAAGACCAAGCATACAGCAAAAAATAAGCTTTCTAATCATGGAGGTTGTGCGGTGGTTTTGAAAATATTTTTGACAACTCGCGGGTCAAATCGTAGTAATCATTCAGTTGATCCGTGTTGCAGAGCCGTTTGATAGCTTCAAAATGTTTAAAATGCGTGGTTTCAATTTGCTTTTGATAATTACCCAAAACCATCACAAGACTGTCTTTCGTTTTCGTGTCGACTTCTGCTTTCAATAATTGCAGATACAGCCTGTTCTTGGCCTCACGAATGTGTTGCTCTATATCGCTGATAGTCGATTGGTGCCAAGAGATGAGCTGACTGTATTTCTGTTGCTGGCTGATGTTGAAATGTAATTTGCGAATAATAATTTGTTTTGGCTCCGGATGGTTTTTAGGTCTTCCTGCATTCTTGACCTGAAAAAAAATCAAATATCCCAGCGTGCTAAAATTTAGTAGGAGCAGCCCGATTACTGCGAAAGTCAATAGTCTTATTTTGTCCATGATTAATAAAGTTGATTTGAGTTGGAAAGGGAAGAAGCGACACTTTTCATCCCTGCTTTCTCGATATTGGATTTAAAAAACACCATTTTGATATTGATTGAAATTAAAACCGCAAACGAAGCCGCTGCAAACCAAAGCCAAGATGGCGCAACAATCTTTTGTGTTTTAATTTTTTGTTGTATTCTTAAAAAGAGCCGAACATCTGGAACTACCGGTGCTAATCCGTTGGTAATGTTCAATACTGCATCAATCCAGTTTTCCTTTTCCATAATAGTTTAGACTATAAAATTTATTTTTTCTTGCGGTACGCTTCGTATCTTATTGATAATTTTTCTTTTAAATTACCTTTTGCTCTGAAGATCAACGACTCCACAGCGGAAATACTTATTCGCATAATGGCCGCAATTTCAGGATTGGACAGATCATCAATCTTAGAAAGAATAAAAGCTGTTTTTTGGTTTTCGTTTAATTCATTGATAATTCCAAACAGAATAATCGATTGTTCCTTATTTTCCAACAGAATTCCTGGATGCTCAAAATTGGAAATAGTAAGATGTTCTTTTTCATTTTGACTTTTAATTCCGAAGACAAATCGGCGTTTGTTGCTTTTTTTATATTTAATGTAATCCAGACATTTATTGATGGTTATTCTGTAAATCCAGGTTTTTAAACTTGACTTTTGATCGAATTGATAAAGCGAATTGTGAATTTGTACAAAAACATCTTGCGTAATTTCTTCTGCGTCTTCAATATTTTGAAGGTAGTGCAGCGCCACATTGTAAACTAAAGTACAGTGTTGTTTGTAAATAATTTGAAAGTCAGCAACATTATCTCTCATAAGTGAAAAGTAAGTATTTTTTTAAGAATTCTTATTTTATGTATTGTTTATTTGATTCAATGATTTTTTTTTCAAACCACAATTATTCCTATATTTGACCAGCATTATTTAACCGAATTGGTGCGTTTAGCTTGTATTTAAAATAAAGTTATCCCAATTTGAAAGCATTGAATTATAGCCCAATAGCTCTAAAAGAAAATTAAATTCAATTGAGTACATGAAATTATTAGAAGGAAAAGTAGCCATAATTACCGGCGCTAGCCGCGGCATAGGAAAAGGTATCGCTGAAGTTTTTGCCAGACAGGGTGCCAATGTAGCCTTCACGTACAGTTCGTCAGTCGAATCGGCTCAGGCGTTGGAAAATGAGCTCAATGCATTGGGAGTCAAAGCCAAAGGCTATCAATCGGATGCTGCTAATTTTAACGAAGCCCAAACTTTTGTAGACGCCGTTTTGCAAGAATTCGGAACGGTAGATATCTTAATTAATAATGCAGGTATCACCAAAGACAACTTGCTGATGCGAATGTCGGAAGAAGATTTTGACAAAGTAATCGATGTCAATCTCAAATCGGTGTTCAATATGACCAAAGCCATTCAGAAAACTTTCTTGAAAAAACGCGCCGGATCTATTATCAACATGAGTTCTGTAGTTGGCGTGAAAGGCAATGCGGGTCAAACCAATTATGCAGCGTCCAAAGCCGGAGTCATTGGTTTTACCAAGTCGGTGGCTTTAGAATTGGGTTCTAGAAACATCCGATGCAATGCAATTGCGCCTGGCTTTATTGAAACAGAAATGACAGCCAAACTCAACGAAGAAGTAGTGCAGGGCTGGAGAGAATCGATTCCGTTAAAACGTGGCGGAACGACAGAAGATGTAGCCAATGCCTGTTTGTTTTTGGCTTCCGATCTAAGCGCTTACATTACGGGTCAAGTCATGAATGTCGATGGCGGCATGCTGACTTAGGAGCTATTTCCTGCTTTCCGTTACAATTCCAGAGGAAAAACATCTGTAGTAGCAATACACCTTCCCCTTCCTCTGGAGATTTCCACTGCAATCAGGGCTAGGGCAGTCTGTTTCCAATTCTAATGTTTGACTATTTTGAGATAATACACATGACAACAAATACTATTTTACTTCTATTACTTTCCATCGGAATAGCAAGTGGTTTGTCATTTTACCAATATTTTTACAAAGCCAATTACCAGTCTAAAGTAAACCGATACCTGGCAATCTTGCGATTTATATCCATTTTTTCGATTTTATTGCTGCTGATCAATCCGATTGTCTCGCGCAAGACTTTTGAAATCATCAAAACGCCATTGCCCATTGTTGTCGATAATTCAGCTTCAATCATTGATCTCAAAGCCAATGTGAGCAGTTTAACTTTATATAAAACACTCGTTTCAAATGCTGCATTGCAAGAGAAATTCGATATGCAATCTTACAAGTTTGACAGCGAATTTGAATCGGCCACGCAATTTGACTTCAAAGGCGTACAGACCAATCTCGATCAAATAGCCAGAAGCCTCAAAAGTATTTATAAAAATGCTACTTTTCCAACCGTTATTATTACCGATGGTAACCAGACCTCAGGCAACGATTATGTCTACAGTTTTGAGACAAACAACAAAGTATATCCGCTGATTGTTGGTGACACAACCACTTTCTTAGATCTGAAAGTCAACCAAATTCAGGCAAACAAATATGCTTTTCATAAGAATAAATTTCCGGTTGAAGTCTTTTTACAATATGCTGGCAACAAAACCCTTAACGCCAATTTCAGCATTGCACAAGGCAATTCGGTTTTAAATACCCAGACAATTTCGTTTTCGCCTTCCAAAAAATCGGCTATTGTCAATGTTTTACTTCCTGCAGACAGAGTAGGTTTACAGCTTTTTAAAGTTTCCATCTCGTCCAGAGAATCCGAAAAAAACAAGTACAACAATACCAAAAGCTTTGCGGTGGAAGTGATCGATCAAAAAACAAATATTGCGATTATAACCAACATCAACCATCCTGATATTGGGGCTTTGAAACGGGCGATTGAAACGAATGCACAAAGAAAAGTAACGATCGTCAACCCTAAAGAAATCAAATCTTTAGCAGATTATAATGTTTTGATTTTATACCAGCCTACGCCGGAATTCAAACAGGTTTTTGAAACTAGCAAAAGTGCGGGCATCAATATGTTTATCATTACAGGAACGAATACCGATTTCAATTTTTTAAACCAGCAGCAAAATAGTTTTGTTTTTAGGATGAGCGCCCAAAAGGAAGATTATTTGGCCAGTTTTAAACCGGAGTTTAATTTGTTTGCGCTTGAAGATATCGGATTTGAACAATTTCCGCCGTTGCAGAATGCCTTCGGAACAATCTCGACCAATGCCAATATATCAATATTGCTTTCCTCAAAGATTCGAAATATCGATACCAAGTCACCGTTGCTGGCCTTTTCAGAAACAGAAGGCAGACGCAGCGCTTTTTTATTAGGAGAAAACAGCTGGAAATGGCGTTTGCAAAGCCATGTAGACAACAAGTCGTATGCGAAATTCGATATTTTTATCGATAAAATCATCCAGTATCTGGCTTCTAATAATGCTAAAAAATCGTTGGTCGTTACCCATGAAAATTTTTATAATTCTGGCGATGCTTTAGAAATCAGCGCTCAGTTTTTCAATAAAAATTATGAGTTTGATGAAAAGGCCCGATTGATGATTGCCGTTACAAATAAAAACACAAAACAGACTAAGAAATACGATTTGCTCAAAACTAACAATGCATTTAAAGTCAATCTTGACGGACTTTCGGCGGGGCAATATAATTTTTCTGTCAAGGAATTGAATTCCAATACTGTTTACAACGGCTATTTTGAAATTCTAGATTTTGATATTGAGAAGCAATTCGTCAATCCGGATTTGGCCAAACTTACCCAATTGGCCACGCAAACACAAGGCCAACTGTTTTTTCCTTCCCAGGCGGATGCTTTGATCAAGACACTTTTAGCCAACGACAGTTACAAAGCAATACAGAAAGCCGTTGTTAAAAAAACACCACTGATTGATTCTATTTGGCTGCTGCTTTTGATTGCCGTCGCATTGGCCTCAGAATGGTTTATCCGAAAGTACAACGGAATGTTGTAAGTTACTTTAGACGTTGGTATTTTTTATTTTTTAAAACCGCTGACGTTGTCTGGTAATAGGAAATGGTTCGGTCAATTAAGTCTTTGCGTTCTTTCTGCAGTGGCGTTTCTTCATACATGATCTGAAAATCAGGACCAACTTTTGGATTAGGAACTAATGTGAGTTGCCATTGTTTAGCCTTTTGCTTTGGCGAAAGGATGGTCAGTACATTGTCTTGAATTAATCCTAAATTTTGATAAGTAGCAATAAATGCGCGGGGTTTATAATCTGTTTTCAGCACATCCTGGCCGTAAAATTTGCTTTTGTAACTAAAATTTAACAAACCCAATACTGTTGGCATGACATCGATCTGCGACATCAACTGGTTGTAATGCGAAGCCGGAATGAAACCTGGTGCGTAAATCATAGCCGGAATCCTGTATTTTTCAAGTGGCAATTCCGTTTTTCCAGAACTCGAGGCGCAATGGTCTGCAAGAATTACAAAAACGGTATTGGCAAACCAAGGTTGTTTCTGCGCCATGTCAAAAAATTGCTTGAGGGCATAATCGGTATATTTCACACCACCTTCCCTCGATTTTAACGTGTTTGAAATGTCAATCTTACCATTAGGGTATGTAAATGGTCGGTGGTTGCTAACGGTCATCCAATGATTAAAAAATGGTCGCCCCAACTGCGCCTCCGCATTCATCACTTGAATTGCCTTGTTTGCCATATCTTCATCACAAACTCCCCACACGTTAGAGAATGTAATTTGTTCGGGCGTAAATGACTTTTTATCCACAACATCATAGCCGTTTCCACCAAAGAAATCTTGCATGTTGTCAAAAAAAGCATCGCCACCATACATAAATTTAACACTATAGCCTCTTTGGGCAAAAAGATTTCCAGTGCAGAATTTATTTTTATTGTCGGCTCTTTTAACTACGCTTTCTCCGGCAGTTGGCGGCAGGCATAAAGTGACTGCTTCTAAACCCCGCACGGTTCTATTGCCAACTGCATACAGGTTGGTAAACAGCAGGCTTTTTGTAGCCAAATCATCGAGAAACGGCGTTAAATTATTTGTATTTCCGTAAGCTTTCATAAAATCAGCACTGTAACTTTCGATCGTAATCAACACGACATTTTTATGATTTTCGGCTGCATTACTTTTTATTTGCCTTAAAATGGTGTCGGACGAAGTGCCCGGAATTTGCTGATTGAGTAATGAATACGCTTTTTGTTTCGGCAGTGTTTTATAGAATTTAAAATAATCCAATTCGCTATTTACAAATGCCAAGTAGAATTTATAAAGTCCGTTGGCCTGCAATTCGTTGGCAAAAATGTTTTGCGTATTTTCTTTGGTTGATAAAAACGGAATTGCGACCAGTGAAAGGCAAAACAATACCAAATAAATGGTGGATATTTTTAATTTTTGGCGGAAGTCCGGTAGGTCGGTGATATAGTTTTTAGATTTTTTTACGATGATAAAAGTGATCAAGGCCGCTACTATAAACAATCCCGTAAAAATCGGCACTACCGGATACGATTGCATAATATTGCCTATTACTTCATTGGTGTAAACCAAATAATCTACGGCAATAAAATTGTAGCGTACCCCAAACTCATTCCAGAAAAAATATTCACTGATAGCATTCTGTAAAATCAGGATCACGTATAGGAAAATGGTACATGAAAAAAGCCAGAAGCGGATGCTGTTGCGGTAATTTGGAAAAAAAAGTAACAAGCCAAAAAGAAACGTTTTGATGGCAACAAATGCAAATCCTACCTCCGGTAACGAACCTCCATATTCGTGAAGGATTGTTTTTCCTGACAAGATGTATAGCAACAAGGCCAAAAACAATCCAAAAATAAGGTAACCCCAAGGTTTAAAATATTTTGAATTTGAAAGAAAAATTAGATACAACCATAGAAAGAAAGTAGCCACTATAAAGACGAAAATATCCGAAATGAAGCCGAGTAAGAATATTTTAAGTATCTCAGCAAAACCAAAGGTAGATTGAGTGATGGGGTGAAATATTAAAATTATTCTGACAACAACATTCACCAAGAGATAAAAAATACCCAAATTGTAAAAAGGAGACAGTTTCTTTAAAAATGACATATTGGTTTGTTTGGAACAAAAATAACAAAACGTCTAATAAAAACAGGCAGTATTTTTTTAAAAAAAATTTAAAAAGACATAGGAAAAATGGACGCAAAGGTTTTGATACTAACCGCTGCTTTTCAATTTTTTTTTGCTAGATTTATGCACCACTTCAAACAACGCCGCAAAGCAGATAATAGCATGAATTTAGACAAACTCAAAGGCCAATTGCAGACCGAGGTTGATACTGCTTATTTATATGATAGCATCGCCGTAATTCAAGATGATGATAATTTGTTACGTGTTTTGCAAAGTTTAGCTCAAATTGAAAAAGGGCATGCCAAGCACATGCTAGACAAAGTGCAGCATCTTGAACCCAATTACACAATGCCCTCTGCTTCTTCAAGCGCAAAGTTAAAATTAAAGTTAGGTCGCATTTTTGGCTACAACACTATTATTAGCGACTTATCAAGTATAGAGAGACAATTTGCCGTCAATACCTTAAAAAATAAAATGCTAGTAGGGGAGAAGCCTACAGGTTTTGAACACAACCACCTCAAAATCATAGAAGCGGTAAACAAAAATGCCGCGCTGAATGTTTCAGGTGGCTTTTTATCGAAATTTGAAAGTCGACATAAATCTGTTGGCGGTAATGCTTTGCGTGCGGCGGTTTTAGGTTCCAATGACGGGCTCGTGTCAAATATGAGTTTGGTCATGGGGGTTGCCGGCGCAGCTGTGTCGAACAATACTATTTTGTTGACGGGGATTGCCGGACTCATGGCGGGTGCAATTTCGATGGCATTGGGCGAATGGTTGTCAGTTCAAAGTTCAAGAGAACTTAACCAACGGCAAATCGAGTTGGAAACCGAAGAATTAGAAGCTTCGCCGGAGGAAGAAAAAAAGGAGCTTGTTTTGTTATATCAAGCAAAAGGGATGAATATTGATGATGCCAGAAAGCTGGCCGAAAAAGCTTTTGAAAATCCGCAAACGGCAATTGATGCCATTATTGCAGAAGAACTTGGAATTGATAAGAAAGAATTGGGTGGTTCGGCATGGGTTGCGGCTACGGCATCTTTTATCCTTTTTTCTGTTGGGGCGATTATCCCGTTGTATCCGTTCGTGTTCTTGACTGGGGAGCGTGCTATTTTATTAAGTTTGGGCAGCAGTGTCATTGGATTATTCGCAATCGGTGCTGCCATTACATTATTGACTGGTAAAAGCATCCTTTTTTCTGGTTTTCGCCAAGTATTGTTCGGATTGACTGCCGCGGCCATTACCTACGGCATCGGAACTTGGATTGGCATTTCTTTGGCTCCATAACAATTTTACTTTTATCTTAATTTTAAATTTAATCATCATGACCGACGCTCACTTGCATCTATTGCTAAATCATTTTCCGATTCTAGGAACTATTTTCGGGCTCGGAATTCTGATAGCAGGAATGGTTTTGAAAAACAAATCATTAAAGAATACGGCCTATGTATTGTTCGTGATTTCCGCTATTTTTGGAGCGTTCAGCATGGGGACCGGAGAAGGTGCCGAAGAAATGGTAGAAGATTTTCCAAATATCGGAAAGCAAATTATTAATGAACATGAGGAATGGGCAGAAAAGCTGGCCTTGCTACTTTATGCCTTGGGAACGCTGTCCTTGCTGTCTTTGTTTTTTTCAATAAAGAAAAATAATTTTGAAAAATATACCGCCATCATAACGTTATTGTTAGCAATTGCAGCCGTTTTTTTAGCTAAAGAAGTTGGAACATCAGGCGGAGAAATTCGGCATACCGAGATCAGGGAACAGCTCCTCTTAAAAAACAACAGCAAATCGCTCGATGATACGGTGGATTGACTTAGCACATTTAGTAAAAGAGGAATTCCTTTTTCGGAATATCCGAATTATAAATTATTCTCTACTACTTTCTTTTTTTTAAACAGTCAAAAAACTATATTTACTTTTTAATAAAATACCTATCGTTTCTTTTATTACCTATGATTACCACCAAAAAAATACCTGCGGAAAACCTAGAAAACAATGTAACAGAACCGCACCTCAATATTTTGCTTACAACCGATGAAGATGATTTACGACCGGTTTATATTTCAGGAAATTTCAATAATTGGCACACCCAAGATAAAGATTTTGAGATGGAAAAAATTGGAAATGGGCTCTATCATTTTAAATTCTCGGATCAATTTGTCTATCCTGAAGAATTGTTGTACAAATTTACAAAAGGGGATTGGAGCGAAGTTGAGATTGACAAATATGGCAACCGTACAGAAAATCGCGCGTGCAAACAGAATAAAGGAGTACGTAAGGAGCATGTAGACAAATGGCGAAAAAATTGGCTGCCCTTTAAATCCAATTTCTTACCAATTGTAAAGTTAATTTCTGAAGAATTTGAGATTCCGCAACTCAACAAAACCAGAAGAATTTGGGCTTTGCTGCCTCATGATTACGAGACTTCCAAAGAAAATTATCCTGTGATGTATTTGCAGGATGCTCAAAATCTATTCAATGAAAATGCCAAATATGGCAATTGGGAAATTGATAAAAAATTGGCGGTAATGTCTGAATATAAAATTGGTAAAATTATCATTATTGCGATTGAGCACGCAGAGCAAGATCGGATCAAAGAATATAATGTTGGTAAAACAGTGCTTGGCGTTGGTCAAGGAAAAAAATACATTCGTTTCATTACCGATACCCTCAAGCCTTTTATAGACAAGCAATTCAGGACTAAAGTCGAACGTGAGTTTACTGGAATAGGAGGGAGTTCGATGGGTGGATTGGTCAGTATTTTTAGTGGATTGATGTATCCTGAGGTGTATGGAAAGTTAATGATTTTTTCGCCCTCGCTATGGGTAGTTCCTAAAATAGATTTTTTAACCAGCGATTTTTCAGAACCCGGCGACACCAAGATTTATCTGTATGCTGGAGGAAACGAAAGTGCAACGATGATTCAGCATGTGAAAAAGTTCAAAAAAAATATGATTGAAAATGAATTTGTTGCCGATAAGATGAAAATAAATCTTAGCATCAATTTAAAAGGCAAACACAACGAAACGTATTGGAGCGATGAATTTCCAAAAGCAATAGAATGGTTATTTTTTAATACAAAAGAGTAGATGCAAATTAAATACATACAAAATCTCGACGGATACGCAGGAACGCTAATTATTCCTGTTTTTGAAACCACTTCAAAAAGTGTTATACCCATTGAATACCATGGTGTCTCAGTTCCATCCAAAGTTTTTTTCGGAAAAAAAGACACGCATTACTTGGTTGAAAAATACGAATGCACACATGTTTTTGTCGGCTTGGGTAAATCTACTGACTATAAGTCGCTTAAAAACAGCTTTAGGAGGATTGCAGCACAACAAAAAGAAGTATTTTCTACCAATGTTGTGTTTGTTGTTCCCGAAGAATTTGTCAGCGACCAAGTAGAATCAGCCATTTCAGGATTGCTGTTGGGGACGTACAATTTGGGGCATTACAAGAAAAAGGACAAACATCCCTTTTTAGCAGCAGATTTTCAATTGGCCATATTGTCTACCACCGATTACACAGAAATCACAAAAAAAGCCGTCAAGATTGCCTACGCCCAACTCGAAGTATTAGCCATGGTCGATTTGCCACCCAATACTGTCACCCCAAAATATTTATCTAATTGGGCACAAGAAAGCGGAAGAGAATTTGGTTTTAGCACAGAAATTCTAGGAGAGGAAGCTTGCAGAATTCATGGCTTAGATGCTTTCATAGCAGTCGGAAAAGGTAGCGATAAGGAACCTCAGTTTATAATCATGAGCTATGTTCCCGAAAATGAAACCCCAAAAACAAAGCATATTGGTTTGGTAGGGAAAGGCATTACGTTTGATACAGGTGGGCTCAACATTAAAACGGCGGGTATGGTGCATATGAAATGTGACATGGCTGGCGCAGCAGCAGTTTTAGGAGCAATGCAGTTGATATCCGATTTGAAATTACCGGTCAAAGTAACTGCGATTGTTCCGTGTTGTGAAAATTCGGTCGACAGTAAATCTTTCTTGCCCAGCGATGTCATCAAAAGTTACAGCGGACACACCATTGAAATTATTGATACCGATGCTGAAGGGCGGTTGATCCTGGCCGATGGACTTTCATTCCTAATCAAAAATTACAAACCTGAAATAATTATTGACATCGCCACCCTAACCGGAAGCAGCGTGGCGACTTTTGGCTACGAATGTGCGGCTTTGTTTACCTCCAATCCAGAACTCTCCAACAATATCCAACTGGCTGCGGATCAAGTGGGAGAGCGGTGTTGGCCTCTCCCGCTTTGGGAGGTGTATAAACCGGATATTGAAAGTGATATTGCAGACGTTAAAAATTACAGTGGAAAACCAATTGCCGGTGCCATCAGTGCTGCTAAATTTTTAGAATATTTTACCGAACACCACAAGGCATGGGCGCACTTAGATATTGCTGGCGTAGCTTTCGGTGATGACGAATTTGCAAAAAGCAAGCATGCTACGGCTTACGGCGTTCACTTATTAACTAAATTTATTGAAAATCTATAATTATGGGCAACAATACCAAAACATTCGTTTGCATCTCTAACTATTTTAAGGGATCTGATTTCTTGATTAACCTTAAAAAATTGGGCAATAAAGTATTTCTTGTCACATCTGAAAAGTTGCGAGACAAACCGTGGCCGGTAACTTATATTGATGAAATTTTCTTTATGGAAGGGCAAGACATTGAATGGAATTTGGAGCATTTACTATTGGGCGTAAGTAATCTTATGAAAAACAATAAAATCGATGGCGTCGTGGCGTTAGACGATTTTGATGTTGAAAAAGCCACTTACCTGCGCGAAAATCTTCGTATCGAAGGCATGGGACAAACTACAGGTCGTTATTTTAGAGATAAATTAGCGATGCGGATGCGGGCAAAAAGCTGTGGTATTGCCAATCCCAACTTTTGTTCGTTATTCAACGATCATGATATTAATACATTTGCGGATTCTGTTGCTGCCCCCTGGGTGCTAAAACCACGTTCAGAAGCTTCAGCAACCGGAATTATAAAGGTCAGTAACAAGGAAGATTTGTGGATGCATATCAATGAAATGGGCAACAATCGGTTTAAATATTTGGTAGAGCAGTTCCGTCCTGGAGATGTTTACCACTGCGATAGTTTGATTTTGGAAGGTAAAATCATATTCAGTATTACTTCAAAATACCTCTCAACGCCAATGGAAATTTCACAGGGCGGTGGCATTTTCAGAAGCGCTAACATTCCGTATAATTCTGAGGATGACAAAGCTATAAAAAAAGTCAATGAACAAGTGATTAAAGGATTTGGACTGAAGCACGGCGCAGCGCACTCAGAATACATCAAATGTAAGGACGACGGCAAAATTTATTTTTTAGAAACTTCTTCGCGTGTTGGAGGAGCACATTTGGCCGAAATGGTCGCTGCCGCTTCTGATATTAATCTTTGGAAAGAATGGGCAGCCATAGAAAACGCATTAGTGAAAGGATTAGAATACAAACTACCAAAAGTAAGAAAAGGATATGCCGGAATTGTGTTGACGTTATCTAAATTTGAAAATCCTGATTTGTCTTCTTTTGCAGAAAGTGAAGTGTGTTTTAAAGTGCTTTTGCCGCATCATGCCGGACTGATTGTAAAGTGCGATAAACACGAAAGAATATTGGAATTATTAGATGCGTATGCCGATCGATTGAGTCGAGATTACGCAACTGTAGTGCCCCAAGCGAAAGTGAAGACACTACACTAATTCGAAAACAAAATCCCAAAATCAACAATTCACCAGCGCTTTACCGCTCGAACAGACCCAAAGTGCCGCCGACCCAATCTTTGTCTTTGTTGAATTTGACGCCAATCATTTCTCCGCGACTCAACCTCACTAAGTTGCATAGTAGTTGTGGAGCAGTTTCGTCCTTTTTCCAGATACAGAGAACCCTAACTTCCGCTTTTACTTTTCCGTCTGGCGATTGAACGATCGGAATATAATGTACTTTTTTCTGTAGTATGTACAAATCCTTATCCACCACTGCTTCAATATCTTCTTTTTTCACATGAAATATTACGCCAGTTCCCGAAAAAGAAAACAGGGGTTTTAAAACATAATTTTCCAGATCTTCCGGAATGGTTTTTAATTCGCTCAACAAAGTGGTTTCGATAAAATATTTTCCTTTTAAAAATGGTAAAATAAATTTACTGATTCTAAAAAACCAATTGGGGTGTCCGGCCCATTCTACGTCCAAATCATCAGAAAAACTAAATTGCAGTTGAAGGTCACTTCTCAGTGCAAGTTCATCAAAAATCACGCGGTTGTAAATTCGTTTCACCTGAATTTCCGCGCCTTGTTCATTTTTATAAAACAACAATTTACCTTTTTTAATCAAATTGGTGACACAAACAATCGGCACGCCGAGAATACTTCGGCAATAATAAAAATCAATCTTGGTGTTTTGCTTTTCGGGCTCGATTTCTAATAGAATTACATTTTCTTTCGGATGGGCGTTGCAAATTGCATCTTCTAGAATAGCTAAATATTCTGCTGATGAAATTCCATTGATGAACGGGGTGAGCTCTTCTAGAAACGGATAATGCTTCTTAAATTTATCATATAAAATATATTGGTAGTTGTATAACGAAGGAAAGCCCTGCACTTCAATCAGTTTTGGAATTGTCTTCCCATCTTCTTCACATACGCCGAAGTCAATGGCCAAGAAGGTCGTATGTTCGTCTTCGTTGGGAACCTTTATATTTAACTCTAAAGACGGTTCCGTTAACTTTTTAAAGTCTTCTCTCTGAATTAAATCAATCACGGCCTGACAACCTTCAAGCAACTGCAGTTTTAGTTCGTTGGAAATAAAAAAAGGCGTCTCTGCCATTCTGAAAGTGGGGAGGTAATTAAAATCGGCGGCAATATCGTCCTGAAAAGCCTGATACTTTTCTAATGAAAACTGGTCGTTAAATAAGGTACGATATTTTGAAATCATAAGCATTCGTATTGTGTGTAGAGATCACTAACTGCTTTTTAATTGGAAAGCATTTTTCTGGTTTTCATCAAATCGTTAATGGCGATCCGCAGAAAATTAGGAATAATTGTTTCGTTGGTTTTGTAAATCTTATCTTCGTCCAACAGGTCTTCGAGCATGTCGCGAAATTTAGATTTCCCTTTTAGGTCTATGATTTTATCGCGTCTTTCTTTACTTTTCAAATTAGCAATGTAACTGATTGGATCAGCTTCCGGATGAAATTGCGTTCCTACAAAATAATCAGAAAAACGAACTGCCATAATTGCTCTTTCGTACTGCACATGATCGCGAATTTTTTCCAGTGAAATGATCGTGGCCCCCTTTTTAGAAAACATACTCAATTTGGGTTGTACGACTTGGTAATCGCGCGAGTCAACTGCATAGAACGGATCTGGGAGACCTTCGTACAAAGGATCTTCCAATCCATCGATGGTTTTATGCACTTTCATCACGCCAAAAGAAGTGTCTTTGCGTTTTGTAATTTCAGCCAAACCGAAATGCTTGCAAGCCATCTGAAACGAATGGCATATAAACAGCATATGCTTTTTGACCGCATTTTCGTGATTCCACTGAGACAAAGCATCAATAAAGGCGTAGTATTTTAAGTCCCAATTGCCGTCGCCATCCAATGGATTTCCGGGTCCGCCGGTTGAAATATAAATATCATATTTTTTGATTTCGGGTAATTCCGATTTTCCGCGAACATCAAAAATTTTGAAACTGACCAAATGATTGAAGCGGTTGATGATATCGATAATGCAGCGCATCCCTTGATTTGGTTCGCCGTCATACATATCTAAAATCGCAATTTTGATTGTGGTATCACTCATGTTATTGATTTTAAGAAATCGTTATTTTACTGCAAAGATAAAAATTATACGCTTACAAACCCCTAGTAAATTCAGTAGTAATAAAATCGACCACTTGGGTTAAATCCTGCGTTTTATCAAATACCGCCAATTGTTTATCTGCACCAGTACCTTCACTCATGATCTTGTGCACATAATTTATCTGTTCCCGGCTACCCAATTCATCTACCACATCATCAATAAACTCGAGTAATTCACAAATCAGCATTTTGGTTTCGACTTCTTTTTGAAGTCCGAAATCGATCATGTGGTTGTCAATGCCATAGCGTGCGGCGCGAAATTTATTTTCCTTAATCAGCGCAATCCTGTAAATATTGAAACTGGTATTTTGCATCGTAAGCTTGTAAAGTTTGGCGACGATGGCTTGAATGATTGCCACGATGCACATGGTTTCATCGACCGTCAAACTCATGTCGCAAATCCGAAATTCAATCGTATCATAAAATGGGTGCAATCGCAAGTCCCACCAGATTTTTTTGGGATTGTCGATACAATTTGTTTTGACTAAAGTCTCCAAATAATTGTCGTATGAAGCTACCGAATCAAAATATTCGGGCAAGCCTGTCCTCGGAAATTTATCAAACACCTTTGTTCTGAACGATTTGTAGCCCGTTTGTCTGCCTTCCCAAAACGGGGAGTTGGTCGAAAGCGCAAAAATATGAGGTAAGAAATAACATGCCTGGTTCATCAGTTGTAAACCCACTTCGCGATTTTCGATGCCAACGTGGCAGTGCATTCCGAATATCAAATTTGAACGCGCAGCATCTTGCAACTCATTGACGATGTTGTGGTAGCGCGGATCGTCTGTAATTGGCTGGTCTTGCCATCGCGAAAACGGATGCGTTCCGGCACCACCCACCACTAAATCTTGCTTCTGCGCCAATTCTACAATCTTACTTCGTAGAAACCTAATTTCGTCTTTGGCCTCTTTGACATTATTACAAATGTTGGTGCCTACTTCAACCACTGATTGGTGCATCTCGGCTTTGACCTGTTCGTTTAAAATAATTTTCGCCCCGTCGACAATTTTAGACAAATGCGAGCGCAAATCTCTGGTATTCGGATCTATAATTTGATATTCCTCTTCAACGCCAAGCGTAAAAACTGGTAATTTTTTCATTGCTATTTTTTTAGAAGCTATTCCGGCTATCCGTTTCAATTCCGTTCGAAAAAATCAGATTGAAACCACTATTTTGTAATCGGGAGATTTCCACTGCTATCCGGGCTAGGAATTTTCTCATCACATACTGGCCGCGTCTTTGATAAAGGTTCCCCAAGTTAAATTCATTTTGCCAGGCTTTTGTTTTTTAGCTGCTGCAATAGCCATTTTGGCCGCTTCTTCAACGACCCATTCAAAATTTTCTTCGCCAACAGAACTCAGTTCGGCATCGGGCGCAGGGTTCCCAAAATCAATGGCATACGGTATGCCCTCGCGTACAGCAAATTCAACCGTATTGAAATCGTAGCCTAAACCTTTGCAAAGTCGTAAAGTATAGTCTTTGACTGTGGCCAGTAACTTTTTATCGACAGCTGGTCCGTCAATTACATAGCGCAAATGGTGTGGATTTCGTGGTTCGTATTGCATGATACGCACGGCTTTTCCTCCGAGACAGTAGACGCGAAAGTACTCGGTAAATACAATCTCTTCTTGTAAGAGCATGACCAACTGACCCGTTTCTTGGTGCTTTTGCCAAAACTCTTCTTTGTTTTCCAACCGGTATACGCTTTTCCACCCGCCACCCGCGTAGGGTTTCATGTAGGCCGGAAATCCGATGTACTCAAAAATCCCTTCCCAATCCATCGGGTATTTTAGGTTTCTAAACGACTTTGCGCTGGTATCGGTGGGATGTTCGGCAGAAGGAAGGATGACTGTATTGGGCAACGGAACACCCAACGTATCTGCGAGACAGTTGTTGAAAAATTTGTCATCTGCGCTCCACCAAAATGGGTTGTTGATGACATTGGTGCCGGTTAGCGCTGCATTTTTTAGATAGGCTCTGTAAAAAGGAACGTCCTGTGAAATGCGGTCGATAATGACAGCATATTCACCTCCTTTGTTCTGAACCACTTTATCTATTGAAACTGCTTCTGCAATAATATCTTTTTCTTTTTTTGAATTCACCCTTTCTATAAAAGCTTGAGGGAAAGTGTCTTCCATGCCGAATAATATTCCTATTTTTTTCATTTTATATTTTTTAGCGATTATAAAAATTTAATTCTTGATAAATAATGCGGAAACATTTCTCTCCAAACGGGCCAGTCATGTTCTTTGTCTTGACGAATGTCCAGCCAATGGTTGATATTGCGGTCGTTTAACACTTTACTCAATTTTAAGTTGGCATCAAAACAAATGTCCCAATTAGAAGTGCCAAACACGATATCCATATTCCACAATTCGGGATCGTTCAAACCGTAGAGATAGTCCTCCGGACTATTGTAAAAAACTTCGTCGTTGTGAAAGCCATCCATAAAGCTCTTGATATCGAAGGCGCCACCCATAGAGAACATGTGACTCACATAGCCCGGATGCCGGAAGGCAAAATTTGCAGCATGATAGGCGCCAAAACTGCAACCTGCCACAGCTACTTTTCCTGAGGCTGTATTATTTTTTATGCGTTCAACGATTTCGTGACAGATCATTTTGTCGTACCAAACATGATTTTCAATGCGCTGAACGGGGTGGATCTTTTTATTGTAAAAACTGTCTTTGTCGATGCTTGCGGGACAAAAAATTTGAATTAGTCCTTGTTCTATAAACCAACGGGCAGATTCAATTAATCCTTGGTCTTTGTTCTCATGATAACTCCCCATAGAGGTTGGAAAAAGAATTACCGGATAACCACGATGCCCAAAAACCAGCATTTCAATGTCCCGGCTCAGATTCGGGGAATACCATTTGAAGTGTTCTTCTTTCATGCCATAATTTTTAAACAATTATAATAAAAATAATCAACATTTACACGAGTTATTACATTTTCACTATACAATTATGAGAATGATTGTATTGGTGCTTATTTATTAACGAAATCTTAATAATAACCGTGATATCGGATTTTGACTGAACCTTTTGCAATAAATTAGACCTTGCTTTTAAAGTAATTGTCTGTCAATAGTACTGCCATCCTGACTTTTACTTTAAAAGCAAGCATTATATTAAAAAAACAAAAAAAAGAGGCAAAGCCTTCCTTTGATTTACAATTGTAATTCGAATAATTGAACTTGGCTTTTTAATCTTTCAATAAGCAGCGCCATCATTCTTTTGTTCAATGCGGAAGAGTTTAAGATGTATCGCGAATACTCTTCTAATGTAAGCAAACCAATTACAATTCCTTTGAGAGAATTTCTAAATTTAATATCCCTCTGAATACTATTTTCAATAAATTGTAATTTTTTTTCGATACTGAAACCAAAGAAGTCCGTCTTGCTTTTGGCAATATAATTTTTAAAGACTTCAAGGAACAGATCATTCTGAAGTTTAAGAATGGGGCGTAAGGTTTGATTTTGAAAAAACTCATCTGTAGTGGATTGTGGATTAATAGTTCCCAACATTTCTCCACGAAATTCCTTGATAAACTGATCTCTGGTATCCATTTTTTCTTTTAAAGATAAAAAAAAACCACGGTAGTGAAACCATGGTTTTTTTTAGTTATTAAGAAAGGATTGTTAATTATTCACTTTGAAAGTGACTCTTCTCACCAACCTTCTTGCGTCGCCAGAATCAGGTGCTACCGAAGTATCTTCGCCTTGAGATACTACGTTTAACCTTGAAGCATCTATGCCTGCTTTAATCAACGTAGCTCTTACATTATTTGCCCTATCAGTTGACAATTTGTCATTGTAAGCGCTTTTGCCAATTTCATCCGCATGTCCTACTATTTCGATGGAAGCGGAAGGATTGTTTCTTAGATACGTCAGCATAAAATCGATGCCTTCTGTGGAAACGTTGGTAGGTTTGATTTTATTGGTATCGAAGTAAGTTGTCACATAACCTTCGTTGATTAATTTCTTAATCATGTCTGCATTGGCAGCAGCGACGGTTTCGGATATTTGCGTTTTGTCTACATAGGTATTGGCCATGAATTTTTCTAATTCATCAGGAACGCCATTTTTATTGATGTCTACCATCCTTCCTTTGGTGTCTACAGCCACTCCTGCAATAGAATTATTCTCTACATCTAAATAATCTGGCACACCGTCTTTATCTGCATCGTTCATCATGGTCTCTAGATCGCCAACTCGTTTGTCCAGCGCTTCGAGTTCTTCCAATTTATTTTCGTCAATGATAGCCCAATCTCCATGAATTTTATCTTTTCCAAATGAATAGGTTAGTCCGATAGTTGCAACAATCATTTGACCGGACAAGTTATTGTCGGCACTAGATATGTGACCATCCCAAGCAAAATGTTGTCTAAAATTGGCCAACGTACTAAAGTCGCCAATAACAGATACTCTTTTAAGAATTCTAAATTCAGGCGAGATTCCAAAAATCACTCCGCCATTCAATTCAGAATGATTGTAATTGGAAGCCAATCCGACACCGGGTATACCCACGTCCAAATCATTTGGAGCATCTAACTTTGGCGTGGCTCGCGCAACTTGGATCCCCGCGTGAATTAAAATACTCAATCTTCCTAGGGCTTCCTGGATGTTGAAAAGACGAGCTGCGTTGACCACACCCTGAAATCCAACACGATATTGCTGCATTCTAAAATCTTTGCTTAAAGTTTTTTTGTTGTTTTCAAACTTGTCAGAGCTAAAATCGAGTTTTAAACCAAATCTAGGACTAAACATATACCTGGCGCCAACACTAAAACTGTTGAAACTAAAACTACCAAAATAAGTATCTGGATTACTAGAAAAATAGCCCTTGGTAAAAGGTTTGGTTCCTTTGCTTTGTCCAGTAGATACTTCAACGGTCCATCTGTTAAACCCCACTACATCAACCATTACGTCATTGGCTTCTTTTGAATTTTCTTTTTGAGCAACACTATTGGTGAAGGTCAGCAGTGTAATAGCTAATAAGAGTAAACTTTTTTTCATAATTTGAGCAGGTTTAATACTTTATAGAGTATAAAATTAACATTTGATTTGCAAATATATGAGTTTACTTTTAAAATTCAATTTTTTAAGTAATAAATACAACTTTCCGCGTGATCATTTCAATAGATTGTAAATTTTGCCAAAGTATGCACAACTATATAACAATTAGTTCCATAACTTAACACCGCTAATTAAAGATCAACTGCCCTGCGACCGCCTTAAAACGATACAATAATTTTAAATGACAGTAACATTGCACCTTAAATACTTTCTTGTGACAAACCATTTCCCTCCGAAGGCAATTCAAAAATTTGAAGATCAAAATAAATTATCGATGCAAAAATATGATCAAAAATATCAGCCATGATATATTCGTAATTTTCAAAACGCTTGTCTTTTGTAAAAGTATAAATTTCCAGAGGAATTCCCTGAGCGGTAGGCTGTAACTGTCGGCAAAGCAAAATCATGTCATGGTTTAATCCGGGATAATGCTGCAAATATTGCGTAATGTATTTTCGAAACAACCCGAAATTGGTGATATTTCTTCCATTAAGCGGCAGCGATCTATCGATCCCGTTCTGGCTGTTGTATTTATTAATTTCTAACTGACGATTCTCGATATAAGCCGTAATCAGCTGAATTTTTTTCATCTTCACCAATTCACTTTCATTCAAAAAGCGGATACTCTTGGCTTTGATTAAAATGTGTCTTTTAATTCTCCTACCGTCAGAATTTAACATGCCGCGCCAATTTCGAAACGAGTCAGAAATCATGCTGTAAGTTGGAATGGTGGTGGTGGTATTGTCAAAATTTCTGACTTTTACGGTGGCAAGGTTAATTTCAATTACATCGCCATCGGCGCCGTATTTATCGAATGTGATCCAATCCCCAATCCGTACCATGTCGTTCAGTGACACTTGAACACTTGCGACAAAACCCAAAATAGTATCCCTGAAAATTAAGATAATAATGGCCGATACGGCTCCGAATGTAGCAAACAAAGTGTTGGTCTTGATGTCGAATAATTCTGAGATTATGACCGTGACGCCAATCATCCAAAGAACTATCATGATAATCTGAATATAACTGTCAATCGGCTTATCGCTGTAAGTTGGAATCTGTTTTAGATGGTCTCGAAGCGCATTAAAAATTGTCCGCACAATCCATAAAACGAGAAGGATGATGTATATGCCAACCAATTTCCCGAACACCGATTCCCAATAGACATAATGGTCTAAAATAATGGGCACTGCCTTGTAAATAAACAATAGCGGGATAAGGTGCGCGATATATTTTGCAGTTTTATTCGTGATAAGAAGGTCATCAAATTTGGTTTTGGTTTTTTTGGCAACAACAGCCATTACCGTAACTAAAATAAACCGGAAAATTATGAAAATGCCATAAGCCAGAAAACAGAGTATAACAATATTAATTGCCAAGCTAGAGTAGGAAGCCAACGTATCGTCGAGATGCCAGCGGCGGAGCAGGGGATAACACCATCCAAATATTTTCTCCAACAGTTTATGCATTTTGTAGGTATTTCTTTTCGATGTAAAAGGTGCCAAATGGGATAATTGACGCCACAGCGATAATGGCTAGTTTTTTTGCGGACCAATCTTTTTCAAATTTGAGCATCACAGCCAAAATAATGTATACTATAAATAACAGCCCATGAGCCATTCCCACCGGAAACTGAAACTCTGGGTGGCCAAATAGTCTTTTCATCGGCATGGCAAAAAAGAAAAGGGCCAACAGCGAAATACCTTCTAATAAAGCAATGATTTTAAAAAATTTGAGCATATAAAGCGAATTTTAATTTTTGGGACTATTTTAAATTGCCGTTTTGCAATTCGGCAAAATTAAGTAATCCACTTGATTAAAAAAGTATAAAGTGTATTACTTTTGCGCTAATAAACCGAGGTATGAGCAAACGCGATTTAAAACTATATTTAGCAAATTTAGACAAGGAGCAAATTGAGTTGCAATTGTTGGCTCTTTACGACAAATTCAGCGATGTCAAAACCTATTATAACTTTGTGTTTCATCCTAAAGAGGAGCAGTTGGTCAGAGAAGCAAAACTTAAAATTTCTAATGAATATTTTCCTCTTACAACCAAAAGAGCCAAGTTAAGACGGTCGACCGCCCAAAAATATATTAAACATTTTTTGGTGTTAGGCGTAGATCCTTTTGCTGTGGTCGACGTAATGCTTTTTGCGATAGAAGTTGCCTTAAAATATACAGCTAAACGGGATATAAGATATGCTTCTTACTACAAAAGCATCCTTAATTCTTTCGGGCAAGTCGTAAATTATTGTATTGTAAACGGGCTTGTGGGTGAATTTAAAATCCGACTTATTGCTATAGTGAATGAAGTGCTGCTACAAAAATGGGAAAACCGGTTTGAATTTGAAAGAATTATGGAGCAATTTGATACTTAATTTATTTTTTTAACTGTAAATCCTGAAAGGTTTTTAAGTAATTCTATAAGTTATCTCTAAACTTAAAACTGGAAATTTGACAATAAATTTATTGTTATGTTTTATAATTTACGGCATCACGACAATCTCACACTGGTTTTTTTGCTGCCAAATGTATCCCGTTTGTTAATCTACAAAGACAATTGGAACAATGGATTAATTATGCGCAAAGTAATTTCAGAATTGTTACTGAATGGCAGTTTTTTAAAATTGTATTTGGGCAACAAACCACGCGCTTGTGCAGATCATCTTAAAACAGCATATAATGATTGTGCCATCATTAGTCTTAAAATAAATGGTATTCAATCATTGGATTATCAGCCTAAAACAGAACAAGAACTGTTTGCAGTGGAGCTAAAAAAAATCACTAATTTTCTACATTTCGACAGCATGATGTTAAGCCTCGATAACAATGTAAGCTGTATTGAAGCAACGATCAAGATTACAGAATCTTCTAAAATTAATAAATCCGACATTCAAGCGGCATAAATAAAGCGATGCAAGAGTGTTTGAATCCAATTTTCTTAAAAAAAATAGTCGAGGAATCTTTCTTTTTGTTTGATTTAACTTTTAAGTTACCGTATAATTCTTTTTTAGACGTAGTTTTGCGAAATTGTAAAAGCCATTATGTCGCATAAAGATTTAGAACTTGAAATTGAAGATAGGAAGGAACTGTACAGTTACCAGAAAGGCGATATTGACAGTATTTTTGACCGACTTGACAATGCGCCCAGCAACCACCATTTACTTTATCAGCTTCCTACCGGGGGCGGAAAAACTGTAATTTTCTCTGAAATCGTTCGAAGGTACATTTCTAAACACGATAAGAAAGTAGTTGTGCTGACGCACCGAATCGAGTTGTGTAAGCAGACTTCTAAAATGCTGAAAGGATTTGACGTAAAGAATAAAATTATCAACAGCAAGGTCAAAGAATTGCCCGATCAAAATGATTACTCTTGCTTTGTAGCGATGGTAGAAACGTTGAAAAACCGAATCAACGATGAGAAATTGCACTTGGACAATATAGGATTGGTAATAATTGATGAAGCGCATTATAATTCTTTCAGAAAGTTGCTTGGTTCTTTTAAAAATGCCTTTATACTTGGCGTGACGGCAACTCCGTTAAGTTCGAACATTAAAATGCCCATGCATGAAAACTATGACGAGCTTATTGTTGGGGATGCCATTTCGTCTTTAATTGAAAAGGGATTTTTAGCCAAGGCCGTTACTTATAGTTATGATGTGGGATTAACGTCGTTAAAAGTCGGAATTAACGGAGATTACACAGTCAAATCTTCAGATGATCTTTATTCCAACATGGCGATGCAAGAGAAGTTGTTGCATGCTTACACGGAAAAATCGCTCGGAAAAAAAACATTGATTTTTAACAATGGCATTAATACGTCATTATATGTTTATGAAACGTTTCGAGAAGCAGGTTATGCCATACGGCATTTAGACAATACGAGCAGCCCGGAAGACCGCCGTGATATTTTGTCTTGGTTTAAGAAAACACCAGACGCCATATTGACTTCCGTTGGCATCTTAACCACAGGTTTCGATGAGCCTACGGTAGAAAGCATCATTTTAAATCGGGCAACCAAATCGCTAACTTTGTATTTTCAAATGATTGGCAGAGGTTCTCGAAAACTACCGCTTAAAAATACATTTACCGTTATTGACATGGGAAATAATGCGGCACGATTCGGATTATGGAATGAGCCTGTCGATTGGCAGCATATCTTCAAATCACCTGAATTTTACTTAGAAAATTTGCGTGATGATGCTGAAATTGAATTGTATTTCAAATACCAGATGCCACCCGAATTGCGATCGAGATTTTGCAAAACTGCAGAAGTTACTTTTGATGTCGATGAGCAACATAAATGGGCGGTGGCACAAAACTTACGATCTAAAGTAGTCATTGAAAAGTCGATCGAACAGCATGCTGCGATGTGTGCTGACAATGCTGAAGAGTTGTATGATGCCAAACTATTAGCCAAAGAATTGCAACCTGATATTGAGTGTCGAATGAAAAGATACGCCAATTGTTTGAGTCATTGTAGTAAAAATTACCGGGAATGGCTCATCGAAGACTATAAGTTAAAATTAATGTTACTGATTGGAAAAAAATTCCGAGAGCAACACTTATAAAATCTGAATTTTTGTTTTTAACTCGATGAAGTACATCATTTTACCGATGTACTCTACCAATTTATTTTCACGTTTTTTTTGTAATCACCTATATCAAGATGAATGATGTATTTCATCGATAATATGAGTGTTTACAACAGATTTCACGGTTTTTTTTTTTATATTAGATAAAGAGAAAATATCTTTGTGCTTGAAATAGAAAGTCAAATTAAAATCTTTTTAACAGATCATTTTAATATTTCGTTCTAAGTGCGGCATTAAAAACGATGTTTTTTTTATTTTTTTAACTGCCTAGTTTTACCAACAAGCAAAAAGGAATGGTACGTTTTACGTAACAGTTTCAACACAAAATTCAAGGCATGAAAAAAAAATACGATGTAATGTTAATTTTAGAAGGAACTTATCCTTTTAATGGTGGTGGCGTTTCGACCTGGGCTCACATGCTTTGCAACCAAGTAAAAAATGTTGACTACACTTTGTATTCTATTAACGCTGATTTCGAACAAAAATCGAAATATGTTTTAAGTGATAATGTTAAAAAAGTAATTCAGGTTCCGCTATGGTCTCCCTTAGAACCACAAGAACTGCTAAATTACGGAAAAAAATACTTTAAAACTGTAAACAAAAAAGAGCAGAATGACGACAGTGTAATTGCTTCAACTTTTATTCCGATCTTTAAGAAATTGTTGGCTCATATTTATGATGAAAACGCCGATGTAGAAGATATAGACGATACGGTTTTTGAAATGTGGAATTTTTTTCAAAAACACGATTATAAAAAAACAATGAAAAGCGTTGCAGTTTGGAAATGTTTCTGCACAACGGTTTCAGAAGTAATTGCTAGAGACGCTCATTACGATGCAACGTTATATGATTTCACAGTCGGAATGCGTTGGATTTATCGTTTTCTGATTCCGATTTCTATCGATGTACCCAAAGTGGACATCTCACATTTAACCATATCTGGTTTTCCGGTAATACCGGCCTTAGTGTTGAAATATAAATTCGGCACCCCTATTGTCGCTACCGAACATGGCGTTTTTATCAGAGAACGACTCATAGCCATTAACTCTTCAGAGTATTCTTTTTTCCTAAAAAATTTATTGATTAAATTTTCTGAGTGCATCACCAAGCTGGTTTATTACAAAGCAGATTTAATCTTGTCTGTCAATAAGTTTAATATGTCTTGGGAGAAAATGTATGGTGCCAATCCAAACAAGATTGATGTGATTTACAACGGAATCGACCACGAACTTTTTGTTCCGACTGCGAAACCCGCGCACCTTGAAAATATTCCAACAGTAGTTGCTGCAGCGAGAATTTTTGAATTGAAAGACATTCTTACGATGATCAAATCCTGTGAAGTGGTGAAAAGAGAAATACCCAACGTGAAATATTTAGTTTATGGCGATAATACCGCTGTGCCAGAATATACCAAAGAATGCAATGATTTAATTAAAAAACTTGGATTAGAAGAAAATTTTTCTTTAGCAGGATACCATGACAAACCCCATCAATTATTTTGCGAGGGAGATGTTTCTATTTTAACTTCAATTTCCGAAGGATTTCCTTACACCGTTTTAGAGTCGATGAGTTGCGGAATTCCAGTTGTTGCTACAGATGTTGGTGGGGTTACAGAAGCATTAGATGAAAAATGCGGCTTTATTTGTAAGCCCAAAGATCATGAAGCGATTGGTAACAGCGTCGTGACACTTTTAAAAGACGAAGTGTTAAGAAAGAAAATGGGTGCCTACGCCAGAAAGAAAGTAATTGACAATTTTACAGTAGAAAAATTCATAAAAGAATACGAAGTTGCCTACGAATACATATTAAATAGAAAAGCACAAGAACCAATTTATCTGAACACCCATTTACAAGAAGCTATGGAAGCATCATAATATTTTCCTCAGCTTAACCATCAATAGAACCCCCAATCTACAATGGAAAATCATTATACAAACATCAAATCCTTAATAGAAAATACGAAGGATAAAATTGGCAAGCCCGTCAGTAGCCAAGTAGTAGCCGCAACAATTGAATCCCTTGGCATTCGTGAAAAAGATACGATGTCTGATTACGGATTCACCTCTATTAAAGACCTGGCAGATTTAATTTTTTACGAACTCACAACCGATCGCTATCACCTTAATGCTAAAAATGCCAAAGAGCGTGAAGTACTGGCCACCCAACCCAAAACGATACAGATTTCAGATTACCTTCGCATCAAAACTAAAATTTTTGCGGAATATTATTCTTTGGGAATATTTCACTTATTGCCTGTGCTTATTCAAATTGCAGCGATCGTTCTTTTTGGCTATTCACTTTGGACTTTCGTAGGCTTTAACCAAATACAATCTACGGCGGTAGTCCTAGGAGTAATCATCGGACTGGTAGCTACTGGCGGCTATGTGCAAGTAATCGGAAGGCAAGCTTCGTTTTATTGGAACTATGAGGATTATCGCATGACCAAACAAACTATTAATTATTTGCATAAAGTCGGACTGCTTTCCATTTTTTTCCTACTTGTCGCTATTTTTTTATTAAATTTTTTCTTTCATATCTACCCTTATGAAATTTTGTTTGTGGTTTTTGCATATGCCTTTTTAGTGGGAACCCTTTTACTAATGTTAGCTCCTTTGCACACCATAAAGCAACGTTGGGTTATTACGCTCGCCATTTTTTCGGGAACAGCCGCAGCCATATTACTTAAAGAAACAACAAATCTGCAAATATTCGCTACGCATTGGATTGGTATTGGTCTGGCCATTTTAGTCGCCAAAACTTTTTTATCGGTATATTTCTTCAATCTTACGAAAAATAAGAAAGCAATAAGTGGCAACGAAATCAAAGTTCCTGTCATGCTGTATCACAACTATCAGTATTTTTTTTATGGGATATTCATCTATATTTTTATTTTTATTGATCGCATTTTAGCTTGGTCTTCGGGGCTCAATGGTAACCTACCGTTTTTGGTTTATTTTGAAAAAAATTATGAATTGGGAATGGATTTAGCTATTTTAGTTTTTTTATTGCTCGCTGGAGTGTTAGAATATAGTATTGCGTCGTTCACAAGATTTATTGATATCGGACAAAAAATAACTGATCATAAAACCCCTGAGGTATTTAACTACCAGCTTCGTAAAATGTATTGGCAGCAGGTTTTATTATTGTTTCTTACCAGTGCTGCCGCTTTCGTATTGATTTACTTTATTATCAATGCTTCCTGGGGTTTTGAAGGCCAATTCAACGAAGTGCTGTTGCAACTGAGCATAAAGGTATGTTTGATTGGTGGCGTTGGTTACGTATTGTTGGCATGGGGTATGTTGAATGCCTTGTATTTATTTACGCTCGGACAAGCAATGAAACCATTGAAAGCAATTATATACGCCTGTTTGTTAAATATTTTTTTAGGTTTCGTGCTCAGTCGATTTTTTGCTTACGAATACAGCGTGGTAGGAATGCTTTGTGGAGCAGCACTTTTTGTGGCGCTAACGTTAAAAGCGAATGTCAAATTTTTGAAAAACCTAGATTATTACTATTATGCGGCTTATTAAATTTTTATTTTACTTTTTCCCTACCTTTTTAGTGACCAATTTTTGCAACCACGATATGAAAAAAAGTACCGTCCTGATTTGCTATGGCAAGCTAAAACCGGAAAGTATCAAAGGGTATAATTACGTGATATTAGAGTCGAAACATTATCTTCCAAGCAATATCAGGGTTATCAAATCACAGAATGAAAAGGTTTTTTCTTACATCAGTTTAGGCGAAGTCAATGCCAATGCATCCCATTATACCGAGTTGAAAACGCATACTTTAGGGAGAAATAAAATCTGGAATAGTTATTATTTGGACTTAAAATCGCCTAAGACCATCGAAATAATTATGGCGATCGTCGATGAAACTTTTAGTAAAGGATATGATGGTTTGTTTCTAGACAATGTTGATAATTTTACAATTCACGGTCAACAAAAAGAACAAAAGGCAGAGTTAGTCGGTTTGCTTAAAAAAATTAAGGAAAAATATCCTAAAAAAGAGTTTATCCAAAATGCCGGGATCGATCTGGTGCCAGAAACAGCTTCCTACTTAGACGCAATAGCAATTGAATCGATAGCAACTGATTACAGCTTTAAGAGTAAGCGTTATAAACTTAGAACGAAAAGTGAGTTTGACAGTCAGATGGTTCGATTGCATTTGATGAATAAAACCTATAAAATTCCTGTAATACTTATAGAATATGCTGACTCAGTCAAATTATCAAATCAGGTATTAGAACGAATCACACCTTCCGAATTTGATTACTTTATTGGTAATATTGATTTGCAGAGTCTACCAAAATTTAAAAAGTAAACACAAATGATGTTTTTAACAAGTTCAATATTATTAGGTTTTATAAGGCTTAGCTTTATTGTACTTTTTTTATTTTACTTAAATAGAAAATTTATCAACGTGTCCCGTCAAGTCAATTTCTTAGATTTCATAATCAAAAATTGGCTTCGTTATGGCAGTATTTTACTGTTGATCATCTTTACGATGGTACAACTAAACGCTTATAATTTATTCAATTGCTTTTTTATAATGGCTTTGATAATTGGCATAGATACCATCGGAACTGAAAATTTAAGAAAGCCGAGACAATTTTTCAACATTCATATTAAAGCAAGCTTACTGGCGTTTTTGAGAAACATTGAAAATAAAAAATCATTTTGGTTTTGGATTTCATTGGATAATCATAAAAAACCCAACAAAAATAATCGAGACACCATATTATTCGTTCTCACCATTATAATTGCTTCCATCACTTTTTTAAGCCGCTATTATTTTATCATTTACGACAATTACTCACTTTCTGATGATTGGATCTATGATTTGAGCAAAGTAATTACTTTTGATTCACAACATTGGTTTGCCAATGGCCTAGGTGTAGAAGGAGAATTCGCACTGATTAGTTTTTATGCCAAAATTACAGATGTAAGTCCGGAAGTTGCCCTTCAGGTCATTGCAATTTTAGAATCAACACTGTTGGCACTCGTATTGTTTTGGACGATTCATAAGTTGACTCCCTCAAAATATTTAGCGCCACTAATCGCCTCTTTATCGTTTTCCTTGGTCTATGTTTTAACACCGTTAAATGTTTATTTTTTACTGAAAGCCAATCCCATCTTTTTCGCACTCACATTTGCATTACCGCTCTTTGTTTACTACTTGAAGCCCGACTTATTGAAAGCAGGTAAGCTGAGCTATTTTTTTAGTTTTATAATGGGTTTTTGTGCGATAGGGTTGATTGATTTTTTTACGTTCTGTATTTTAATTCCCCCATTTCTTGTCATAGGTTTCACTTTGACAAAATTGAAATATAAAAAATCCAATTTGGTTGTTTTACTATCATTTGCGGTATCTACGGTTCTTTTATTTGCGGTGTACCGCATTTTTTGTTATTATGAAAGAGGCATTTTTTTAGAATTCTTTCAAACCAATTTACTTTCGGTGAGTTCCTACACTTATGTTCCACAACTTATTTTTCCGTACAATCAAATTATAAAATATGCCCAATACAGTACTTTCATGGGACTATTTTTAATACTGCTTTTGGTAATTTTTAAAAAAGAGAATTGGAGAGCGGCGGTTATTTTTTTTATCTATTTTAATTTTTTAATCGGTTTGACTTACATCGATAGCGAGTGGCTTGATATCGATTTTTTAAAAAGTTCATTATCTGTTTTTCTTCCTGTAATTTTAGGATTAAATGCGGCAATTGTAATTCGGATATTGAATTTTGCATTCAAAAAATATGAAAGATTTTCGCCAATATCTATTACAGTTCTTATGCTTGCGATTGTTTACGCCTCGGTGTATTTTCAAAGAAATAACATTAACGCGCTGACCGAAGCCGATAAAACACCACGGCAAATTTTAGACGCTTATGATAAAATTGATCAGACGTTTTTTCCGTATACCTACTGCGTGGTCAATGATCCCGCAACGCAAATTATTAGCACCAACAAGCATTTCTTCATGAATTATGACTTTTTCATTGACCGGTATCAAATTATTGACTCCATTAACAATAAAAATAAAAAAGATCCTAAATTTTTAATTAAAAATCCTCAATATTCATTGTCTAAAAGTGTCTTGATTTTTGTTTTAAATGATAAAGGCAAAGATGAAAACAATATATTTTCGCTCAACAAACAACTCAAAGCACCATTGATAACAGAACTAGCATCGTTGAGAAAAAAAGGTCGCAAAATTGCGCTTTTTTATGAAAGTAAAATTTTGAATGTATATGAAGTTATCAATGATCCCAAAGAAAGTAAAATTTCTGACTTAATATTTTAAGATATGAAATTAATACGCAAACGCAACACAAACAAAATTTACGCTATCGCATTACTGCTGGCACTTTTCGTTTCAGGATGCGAGGGACTGGATGACTGGTCTGAGTTGCAAAATATTGATTTGTTCGACAACAAAACAGCTGCCGATGAATCGACTATTTTTAAACGTTACGCAGAACCCGGCATGAGCAGTCAGCCTTTGGTACAATACATTGTGGATGAAAGCGCTAAGTACAGTAAGATTTACAGTAATGAAATTAGGAAAGCCTGCGACTACACCAAATTGCCATTCAATACCATCTCATTAAAAACATGGAATAATTCACTGGCCATAGCTCCAACGACACGCGTGCTTTGTGTTTATGAAACTAAAAAGCTAAACGACGCGTCGGTAGCAAAGTTAATTGATTTTGTTGCTAACGGCGGTACGCTTTTTATTCCGTTTGCGAGCGAAGACAGACGCATGGCCTTCTTATTGGGTTTTAAAACCGATGCGGAATATGCTACCGATATTAAATCAAAAGGATGGTATTTTAATTATCCGATGTTACCAAGTTTAAAAGTTAAAACTTATTCTACTAATGTTTCACTATTTGGTTTCGCGGCGGAAAATTTTTCCAATAAAATTAAAATATTAGCCACCGCAGTCAACAATGCAAAATTTCCCTCCATCGTCGAAAATCCGATAGGCAAAGGGCGTGTCATTTTGTACAACACTTCAGATGAATTTCTAAAATGTGATCGTGGCTTTTTGTTTGCCGCGGTTTTAAAAGGATTGGAAGGCATTCCGTATCCTATTGCCAATACCGCTACGATTTTTCTAGATGACTTCCCTGCGCCACAATATGCCGCAAAAGTAGAACCCATTGCCTCAGAAATGACCTTAAATATGTCAGATTTTGTCAATAGTGTTTGGTGGCCCGATATGAAAAAATTGGCAAAGGAATTCAAAATTCCGTACACGGCCATGACTACTTTTGACTATCGTAATAAAATTGTACCTCCTTTCACCTTAGACCAATGGAATGCTCAGAAAATAACCATTAACAATAAAACGGAACCTTTAACTGATTGGCTCGTAAGGGATGCCGCCAAAAACGGCAGTGAGTTGGCTTTTCATGGTTACAACCACGTCTCGTTGATGACCAATTTGTGGAAAAATCAGCAATTTATAGCTACCTCACTGAATACCGTTAAGAAAAAATGGGAAATCAGCAACTTTGGAACGTTGCCTACAACTTATGTTCCACCATCCAATGAAATCGATAAAAAGGGCATCATCGAACTAAAAAAAGCAATGCCTTCCTTAAAGTACTTGTGCAGTTTGTATTTGGGTCAGTTAACTGACGGAGGTGATAGAGAATTTGATTATGACCCATACGAGAAAAATTTCTTCGACTATCCTAGAATTTCGAGTGGTTTTTATCTAAGTGACGACCGGAAATACAATTTGCATTCGATGTACTTGATTACTGGAATTTGGACTCATTTTGTACATCCAGATGATGTATTTCAAATTCCAAATAAAAACACCGAAAAAAAAGACATTGATGATCTGCGTAATGGGGAAAACTTAGGCTGGTATCACACCAAAGGAAAAACCAAAGCCATGTTTCCTGAATTTCGAAATATTTTGAAGCAAATGACCAATACTTACCCTCAGTTGCGGTTTATGAAGGCAAATGATGCCGCAAAAATTGTTATCGATTGGCGTGCTTCGAGGTATTCCCATAAATCAGAAAATGGATTTTACAAAGTGGATGAAATTAATCCGCCACACGACACCAAGCAATATTGGTTTATGTTCGGCTCAACAGCCAATGCAACTAGAATTGAAGCAAGACTCAAATCACAAACGGTACTATTTTCCAAAACACCCTTTATGGATGGCTATTTGTACTCCGCTTACACCAACAAACCAAAATTGTCTGTTATCGATTTGAATTATAAATCCCCAAAAGAAAAAGCAATTCAATTAAAAGTAAACCAACAGGTAAGAGCAGACTATGCAAAATACGCAGAAGCTGCAAAAAGATTCCTTTCGGGTGCCGTGTGGATTGATGATTCTGACAAAATATTGAAAGCAGAAATGGCAGCATTGCGAACAAAAATGCTCAATACCGCGGTTATAGATTCAGTGACTTGGAATAGATACGCTAAAAAAATGTCGTGGGCCGATAGGGCAGAAGAGGTTTGGAAAATGTTAGAAGACCACGTGACTAAATTCCCGAGCAGAGAGAATGTTATGTATTCAAAAGAACTTGACCGAATTATCGGCTATCCCAATGATTTGGTAAAAGAAAAATGGATGAGCGCCCAGTTGCTGGTAACGCCAAACGACAAGGATTTGCTTAATAGCTATGTAGCCAACTTCTATACCGATGAAAATCAGGAAAAAATACAAAAGGCATTAAAAGCACTGTTGTCGGTGGATACCTCTGCCAAAAGCTACAAAAATTACATCAAGCACTTACTGCAGTACAAACCAGAGGAAGCCCGACTGGAATTAAGCGACAAAAAGCCGTCGGAAGAGTTGGCTGAATTTGCTACACAAATCGTTTGGTTGTTTGCCGATAACAATGAGTATCAAAAAGCGTATGACTGGTCAGCATTAAGCAAAGACATCGATTTTGTCACGAAGATGAACTGGCTTATAGAAATGAGACAATACAAATTATTAGACCAAGAGTTTTTAAAATACATCGCTGAAAACCCCGACGATTATAAAGCAAAGGCATTGATGAGTTCTGTTTATCATGAAATGACTCGTTTTAAAGATTCCTGGATTTTAGCCAATTCATTACCTGAAAGCGCCGATAAAGAAGCCTTACGTAAAATTTTAAACAAGGACGTAATTTTTGAAAATGAGCCTTTACAACAAGATCTAATTGCAAATCATGCAGCATTATTTTATCCGAATGTATTAAAATCTTTGGTAAAGGAAGATCGATTAAAAAAAGGCAATTATATTAATTTACTGAGTTCGCTTGAAACCAATCAGGCAAACAATGCGCTACAAAAAAATGAATTCTCTTATAATGTGTATGATAAAAAATTCAATCTGCATAGCATTGCTGCAACCTACAACCAATATTATAAACAGAAATTAATTCAGAATTACGATAACAATTTCGATAATACTTTGATGGGAATTCAATACAAATTTACAACTGCCGAAAAGGAAGGAAAGTCGCAATACTGGTCGCGAGCACGAGTAGAATTTGACAAGTCCGCTAAAGCCTATTATCAGTTCGGTATTGGATTGACATCTTCTAAAGCCAAGCGATTTAGGTCGGGTGAATTAATTTTATTTCCTGTTGCAACTGCTCCTGGACTCAATCAGGGTATTTATCAGGTGCGATTAAATTTGTACCAAGATTTCTACCTCTTTAAAATTATCAACACGAGCATTTCTTTTGAAGCCGATTATTATACCGATGGACTCTTAACCATAGATACTATAAAAAACACACCGGTTATTAATCCAAATCGATTTGATAGAAAAGTGTTTACAACAATCGATGCAGATAGTTACACTATTTCAGAGTTTGATGATGCCTACGGTGGTGCGCTGACCTTACGATTTATGCTTGATAAAGGATTGGAAAAGAAATCTAAATTCATCCCTTTTCTTGAAACGCAATATTCAATGGGTTCCAAAGATTTAGCTGTCGGTTATCCGTATTGGATGATAAAAAGTAGGATGTACGAAGGCGGTGGATTGGCTTGGAAATTGAAACTTACCAATTTGGAAACAAAGATCGAAGGTTCCTATTTCTTTGACGACTACAGTAATAATTTTCAGCGTTACAGCGGAAATATCTCTTATCAATTGTTTGATTTTACGGCTTTGACCGCAAACGTCGAAATTTTCTCGCAATCAAAATTTTACTCCAACTCCGTGCAATTGGGCGTCAAGTATAATCTGAAGAAAAGAATTAAAACCAGACGGAAATAAACCAAAAAGGGATTGTACCTCGAGTACAATCCCTTTAATAAAACACTACACTCAGTAGGAAAGATTTAGTGTTTGACAATAATTTTTCTGGTGTCTTTGATGGTTCCTTTCAAAAATTCTACGAAATACAAACCCTCACTTAAATTTTGAGTATTGACAACCAATTTGCTTGCTTCAGCTGTACTAGACACTTTTACAAGTTGACCAATCGAATTGTAAAAAGATATTTTGTACTCAGAAATCTGCTCTAATTCTACAGTCAACTCGTTATTGGCTGGTACTGGATAGATGGTCATATTGAATTTAGAATTATCCGCAAGAGCCAACAGACCACTGGTAATGTTGATGGTATGATTCAGGTTATTGTAGCCGGTAACACTTTCCCAGACATTATCATTGGCCATACGAATGGCATATTCTGGTTTTACGGCTAAAGTGGGCGAACTATCGGGTAGACTCAAATACAATTTATAGTTTCCTGCTGTTAAGTTTGCTGGCAATGTCAAGTTTTCAGAAATAGTGATTTCGTTCGGCCCCAACCAAGTTCTAGGATCGGTATTCATCAGAATTGGATACACCTGATTTGTAGTAAGATTTTTAAGTACGATGTAAGCGTTTCTTTCATTGAATGGCGCTGCAAATCCGGTGTTTTTAATTTTCAAAGTTAGCGCTAACGGAGACCCGATAGCTGCAGCCTGAGGAAAGGTAGCAGAGTTTAGCTGAAAGCGATAGCCTAATTTCTTTTGGATGTCGGTAAAACAATTGCCAGTCTCAAATCCATCAATAACGGCTGGAAAATAATCCAGGTTCAGAAACGACCAGTGAAATTGATTCATCTCAACCATTGCGGTACTGCAGTCAGACCTAGGTGAATTCAATTTACAAGTTTCGCCTCCCATCGCCAAAAATTTGGTTTCTTGCGATAGATAAGGATATTCTTGAGAAATATTTTCATAAGTTCCATAATCTGTAGCACTCGCTAGAAAACAGTCGTTGTGGTGTGCTACTCGGGCTACATTAGTTTCATTGAATGCTTGTGCGGCAGATAAGGCTGTGGTTGTATACAAAGATTGTTTCATGGCAGGATATCTAATTTGAACAGATCGGTTTGCTGGTAGCGCAGCCAAGATGGCGTTCAAAATATCTCTTCTGTTGTTATAATTTGCTGTCGTGAGGTCGGTTTCGTTATAACCATAACCACCAAAATCGGATTGGCTGGTGTAATACCATTCGCCCCAAACTCCTATGAAACCTGCTTGCATAACCGATATCACATCCGCGTTCAGTTCTAATAAAGGTTTCAACTGCAAGATATGGGATAAAATCAAAGCCTTAGTAGCATCCCGTTGTGGCGCATTTTCGTCGTTAGAATAAGAAAAACGAATGATGCATTTTAAACCGGCATTGCGCAATTTGTTAAAATCACTTTGCATGCTGGTCAAGAAACCCGCTGATATAGGAGCATTTACAAATGCATCCAAACGAACCTCTCTGTAAATTAACGTAATATTATTATTTAATCTATAGTTGGTCAGCGTAGTTTGATCAAGGGCAGAGCTCGAAGAGGTGTGTTTGTAAAAACCGCGCTCTGGATTTGATATCACAGCAGTAGAGGCCGTGTAGTTAATATTTGTTGTTTGGGCGTTTCCATAAACACAAAGAAGCAGTCCCAATAAGGTGAATAAATTCTTCATAGTTAAGTAGGTTAAAAATTAAAACTAATGTTAGTTTGATTATTATTTTGTGTGAGTGTTATAATTAATTTGGGTTAAAAAGTAACACAGGCAAATTTAAATAGATTAAAGGTAAATAACATCGACGAAAGACATAAAGTTTCTGATTTAATCGATGAACTACATTATTACCAGTAAAACGTAGGAATTAAGTTATAATAACTGAAAATATTGTAAGAAATCATCCAAAATATAAGTAGAAAAGTTTTTAACAATATCATTTTCAATTGTTTATAACTCACAATTTATTAGGAAAAGTTGTCTTTTTTGAAAAATGAAACAATCAATATCGCCAAGAAAAATTCAGTTTATAGCACTGTCGAGTCATAACATCGGTTTTAGCAGACATACAAGGGTACAATTTAACCGACAAATTGAATTATAATTTATATTATGTAAAATAGATAATAACTGCCGAACCTCTGACCTTCTTGAATTTATAAATATTACTCCTTTGTAATTAAAGTTAGAAAGCTTATTTTTACAGATCATTTTACACGTTACCTTATGAATGTAATTGCTGAGCGTATAGCAGATTTTTTAAAAAATTTTCCGCCATTTAATAACCTGTCGTTTGAAGAGTTAAAAATCGTAGCCACAAGCATTCGCGTGATCCATGTCGAGAAACAACAATCACTGTTTCAAATTAATGATCTTTTACATGATAGTTTTTATGTTGTGGCGTCTGGTGTTATTAACCTATTTGTTATATCTGATGCCGAAGAAACTTTATTGAATAAATGTTTAGAGGGCGACATTTTTGGTCTGAGACCTTTTT
>JACMOK010000166.1 GCA_014378065.1 Flavobacterium sp. | reverse complement strand
TGGGGTTTGGTCAGGTATTCTGCAACTGGTTCCGCCGCTTTTCCTACTGTATATCCCAACTCGTAGTCTACCAACTTATTTTTGGTAAACGCACTTTCTATTTTTTTGTTCAATGCCATCGGGATAACATTGTTTTCGGTATTGAACTGAATTTGTTTCGCCCGACGGTATTCTGTTTCATCAATCGTTTTTTGCATGCTGGCCGTAATTTTATCGGCATACATGATTGCTTTTCCGTTAAGATTTCGCGCCGCACGACCAATGGTTTGGGTTAGCGAACGGGCATTTCTCAAAAAGCCTTCTTTGTCGGCATCTAAAATCGCAACCAAAGAAACTTCGGGTAAATCCAATCCCTCCCGAAGCAAATTGACCCCAATTAACACATCAAAAATTCCTTTGCGCAAGTCTTGCATAATTTCGATGCGCTCCAGCGTATCCACTTCAGAATGGATGTAGCGGCAGCGAATACTGACTTTCGTTAAATATTTCGCCAATTCTTCCGCCATTCTTTTGGTTAAAGTGGTCACCAAAACGCGTTCGTCTATTTCAGCCCGCAGTTGAATTTCTTCGATTAAATCATCAATCTGATTCAAACTCGGACGCACTTCAATAATTGGATCTAACAATCCCGTAGGGCGAATGACTTGTTCCACCACCACGCCATCCGTTTTTTGCAACTCATAATCTGCAGGAGTGGCCGATACATAGATGACTTGGTTTTGCATCGCCTCAAATTCTTCAAACTTCAACGGCCGATTGTCCATTGCGGCTGGCAAACGGAAACCATACTCGACCAAGTTCTCCTTTCTGCTCCTATCGCCGCCATACATAGCGTGTACTTGCGAAACCGTCACGTGACTCTCGTCGATGACCATTAGGTAATCTTTCGGAAAATAATCCAATAAACAGAATGGTCTTGTGCCGGGTAAACGGCCGTCGAGATAACGGGAATAATTTTCAATTCCAGAGCAATATCCTAGTTCACGAATCATTTCCAAGTCGAAATTGGTGCGTTCCTCCAAGCGCTTGGCTTCCAGATTTTTCCCAATTTCATTGAAATAAGTGACTTGCTTTACCAAATCCTGCTGGATTTCCCAGATGGCATTTTGCAATACGTCGGGCGAAGTCACAAACATATTGGCAGGGTAAATGGTCAACTTGTCAAACTTTTCGAGGACTCTGGAATTCTTGATCTCAAACCGCTCAATGGCTTCGATTTCATCACCAAAGAAATGTATCCGATAGGCGTCGTCTGCATAACTCGGATAGACATCCACTGTGTCGCCTTTGATTCGGAAATTTCCGGGATTGAAATCGGCTTCGGTTCTCGAATATAAACTTTGCACCAATTGATGCAATAATTTAGTTCTGGAAATGGTCTGCCCTTTTTCAATCGGAATAATATTTTTTTGAAATTCTATTGGATTTCCAATTCCATACAAACACGACACTGAAGCGACTACCAAAAGATCCCTGCGTCCTGAAAGAAGTGAGGCCGTGGTGCTCATTCTCATTTTTTCGAGTTCTTCATTGATAGACAAATCTTTTTCAATGAAAACGCCTGTGACCGGCATGAAGGCTTCGGGTTGGTAATAATCGTAGTAAGAAACAAAATACTCGACTGCATTGTTGGGAAAAAACTGTTTGAACTCAGAATACAATTGGGCTGCAAGTGTTTTGTTGTGTGCCAAGACCAAAGTGGGTCTTTGCACTTCTTCAATTACATTGGCCACAGTAAAGGTTTTTCCAGAGCCCGTAACGCCGAGCAAAGTTTGAAATTTTTCGCCGTCAACAATACCTTGGGCCAATTTTTCAATCGCCTGTGGCTGGTCGCCTTTGGGTTTGTAATCGGATACTACTTGGAAATTCATTTAATAGTTACAATTTAAGCAATCCAGTTGCATTAATAACAGCATAGGAGCCGCAAAGTTACAAAAGTAAACGTATAAAAATTGGAGATAAAATCTTAAAATTGCCACTCTTTTTGCTGTCTTTCCGTAAGAAAAGTCCAAGCAACAATTCGGCTGGTTTTTTGGCCTTGCGCCATATCAATAGTTTTGATTTCGGCGGCATTCACTTTATTAAGTGTCTTGTAAATCGACGAAAGGTTGTCTTTTTTAGAAATTAAAGTAGTAAACCAGAGGACTTGTTTTGGATATTTTACACTTTCGTAAATCATTTGGGTTATGAATCCGATTTCTCCGCCGTCGCACCACAATTCTGCATTCTGTCCACCAAAATTTAAAATCGGTTCTGTCGACTTTGTATTTTGGAGCGTATTGGTTTTTCGCAAATTGCTTTTGGCGGCTTCTTCAGCGGAAGCATGAAAAGGAGGATTGCAGATCGTAAACGCAAATCGGTCTTCAGCCGTGATGATATTTTTAAAAATAAATCGCGATTCGGTTTGGAGTTGCAAACTAATGACATCGATGAGTTTTGGATTTTCAGCAATGATTTTTTTGCAGTTCTGAATCGCATTTTCATCCGTATCTGTGCCTACAAAAGACCACCCATAGACTGCATTTCCCAATATCGGATAAATGCAATTGGCGCCGATACCAATATCGAGTCCTTGAATGTTGTCACCTTCGGGAATTTGCCCGTTGTTGTTCAAAGCCAGCAAATCAGCTAGGTAATGAATGTAATCAACCCGTCCTGGAATGGGTGCACACAAATAATGTTTTGGTATATCCCAAATTTTAATATCATAAAATTGAATCAGCAAGGCTTTATTCAAGGCTTTTACAGCATCGGGATTACTAAAATCTAGCGTTTCAATTTGATACTGGTTGGTAAAAAGAAAATTTCGCAATTCGGGATAAGCCAAAATTAAAGCTTCAAAATCATAGCTAAAACGGTGTGCATTGCGCGGATGCAAGGTTGATTTTTCTGGCGTATTGTTGGGTTTCATTGCCGCAAAGATATGCAATATTATACGAGGTTGTTGATTTTTGCATACTGCAACAGCATAATGGTTTTCGCATCTTTTATTTCACCGTTGGCCATCATTTCCATCGCTTTTTCAAAAGGAAATTCCAGCACTTCTATATTTTCCTGCTCTTCCTTCAATCCGCCGCCATCATTGATTTTCATCTCTTTCGTGTAGGCACCAACGAAGAAGTGAACGATTTCGGTTACAGAACCCGGCGACATATACACTTCAAAAATCTTTCGAACTTTATCTACAATATAGCCAGTTTCCTCTTCTGTTTCTCTTCGGATGCATGCTTCGGCATTGTCGGTATCTAAAAGGCCGGCACAAGCTTCGATCATCATCCCATTTTCGTTGCCATTTAAATAGGTGGGCAATCGGAATTGCCGTGTTAAAATTACTGTTTTACAGGTTTTGTTGTAAAGTAAAATGGTGGCGCCATTGCCGCGATCGTAGGCCTCCCGAATCTGTGTTTCTACAGGGCCATTATTTTTTTGATATTTGTAGGTTATTTTTCGAAGCGTATACCAGTTGTCCGAAAGGATTTCGTTTTGTGTGATTTTAATAATAGGGTTACTCATAAAATGGGTTTTTTGAAAATCGATACTGCGGTTTAAATTGGAAAATTACAATTCTTTGGGTGTAAATTTAAATGATAAAAAAAAGATAAAAGACCTCGGCTTGCCATTTAATGCATTAATTTTACACACTTTAAATCACAGCGAAAATTTAAAGTGGCTTTATGAAAAGGATATTTTTATTTTTGGTATTTTTTTGTCTTTCTTTTTCTGCAATCGGTCAGAATGAATTTCTGAACAATTCTAATTCAATTGCCCCAGCTGGGAGCGGACTAACACTCCCCAAATCTTTGTCTACGTCAATTTTTACCCCTAAGATAAAATCCAATACTACTACTTCCATATTGGAAAAGAAGGACTTGCAGTTTGCCATTAATAATGATTTTGCCAATCCTGGCGATGTATATAAAGACAAACTCAATAAGGTCGGTGAGGGAACGGAAGATTTTAAAATCTTTCGAAAAAATCAATATTTAGGAGATTTTAGAACCAAATCGAATAACGTCAGAATCAGCTATCGCGATTTTGGTGAGGTGGATGGCGATCGCATTAAAATTTTGGTCAATGACAAAATCATGGTTGCTGAGATTTTTCTGGATGGTGATTTTAAAGGAATCGAATTGGGTTTGGAGAAAGGGTTTAACAAGATCGATTTTGAAGCTTTGAATCAGGGAACTTCTGGCCCAAATACCGCTGAATTTCGAATTTATGATGATACAGGCGGTTTGGTTTCAGCGAATCAGTGGAATTTGGCAACTGGATTTAAAGCCACTATAATTATCGTTAAGGATTAATTTTTTCTTGTATGGGCAGAATATTCGGAAAATTTCGTTTCAAATTTAAATACTTCGTTTTCGCCTTTATGTTTTCTTATGTTGTCATTTGCCAGTCGTGTGTTACGATGCGGATGAGTTTAAAGGAAACCCACCATTATTTTGATCCTTTAAAAGTGCCGTTTGTCAGCAAAACGGTGATCCTGGATAACTACCAAATGCACTATATTGAAACCGGCGATCCGCAAAAACCGACCTTATTTTTTATACATGGATCTCCTGGAAGCTGGGACGCTTTTAAATCCTATTTAACAGATACTTTATTGCTGCGGAAATACAGGATGATTGCCATTGATCGGCCTGGCTTTGGTAACAGTAATTTCGGTCAAGCTCAGAATCTGGCGACCCAAGCCAAAATAATTGAAGCTTTAATTAATGCTACCGACAATCACCAACCTATTACTTTGGTTGGTCATTCCTTAGGTGGTCCACTGGCGGTGAAGATAGCTACCGATAAGCCAACCATCATTCACCATCTTGTGATTTTGTCTGGCGCCGTTGACCCCAATGTCGAAACGCGTGAATTGTGGCGTCCGATATTAATTTCAAAGCCCCTGCGCTATTTGATTCCGGGTGCTCTACGTCCGTCGAATGACGAATTGTGGTGGCTCAAAGCGGATCTGTTTAAAATGCAACCCTTTTTAAAAAACATCAGCTGTGGTGTTACTATCATTCATGGCACTAAAGATCCGTTGGTTCCGTATAGCAATGTTGCCTTTATGAAAAGGGAATTTGTCAATGCAAAAGCGATCCACGTTATTGCCATCGAAAATGCAAATCACTTTATTCCGTGGGAACATTTTAAATTAATTCGGGACCAGTTGTTTGCGCTACCCTGAATTAATCAACACATTCCATCAGTAACAAATCGCCTTCAGTATGTGAGATCACTACAATGCCATCCTGAGCGACGGCATTGCTGTTGCCACTTCTGTAGCCCATTGTTAAGGTATCATTCTGCAGCGGATAGATCAAATTTTCTGAGTTAATTCCGGATACAACTCCCACCGGAATCAACGAAATAATGGTTTTGGCAGTGTACCATTTTTGAAAAGTTCTGGGTAATGTAAATATTTTTGAATGGTCGTCAAAAATGACAATTTTTAATAAATGGCGGTAACGAACAATATTGGTGAGGTTTGAAATGGTATGATCGGCCCGTTTCCCGGTTGCCCAAACAACATTTACGGCCGGAATTTTACGTTCAATGAGGTAATCAAATGCTTTTTCTAAATCGGTTTTATTTTGATCTGGCGTGTAAACCACTTCGATTGGCGATTGCAATTGAAGAAAATCGTTGGGGTTGAATGCGTTGTCAAAATCGCCCAGCAATACATCTACTTTGATGTTTAGTGCCATGACTCTTTCTATCGCTGCGTCGAGAACAATTACTAGTGGAGACCATTCTAGCAATTGGCCCAATAATTCCTCGTGGCAAGCGGAGCCATTAGCAATAATAAGAGCGGGTTCTTGGTCGTCGCGAACAATGTGATGGGAAGACATGAAATAGATATTAAAATGAGCACGTAAATATAGTTAAAAGTGGTCATAGCCCGGATGGGAATGAAAAACAAAACGGGACTGCGACATTGGCTTTTGTGGTTGGGCAAGAGTGCCTGCAAGAAACTCCTTGCGCAACGAACAAATCCTTTCGCAGCGCTGTTTTTTTGAAAAGGACAGCCGGATTGGCTTCTTACTGCACTACATATAAGGCTGCATCAACCTCATTCAAACTAAAGTAGCCCAGAATGAAATTATCGGGATTGGTGTTATTGACCACATTTCCGCGTAACGTGGCAGGCGGGGTTGAAAACGGACCGCTGCTGTTTCCGGCGAGACTGGTTAGGATGGCCATGTAGTTGTAATATCTTTCAGAGATACCGAACAATTTAACTGCGACACTATCGCCCGCTTTTAGATATTGGTTCATGTATAAATCGAAGATTTGGTTGCCTTGAAAGAACTCGTCGTTGGTCACGTAATATTCCGGTATCGCATTGATGTCGGTCTGAACACGCGTCATGTAAAAGTCGTTCGAATTTCCTGGATCGGTAAAAAAAGTTTTGATGTCAATATGGTCTTGGGCGTTTCCAATTCCGGGCGAGATCTCTTGTTCAATTTTATCGATCTCGGGTACGGCGATCATGGTTTCGGTGGCGGTAAGTGTCTGGCCATTATAAAGAATGGTGAGGGTGTAGATTTCGCCAAGTTCTGGGATAAAAGTGCTGCACACATATTCTCCGGTATTTGGGGTTTCTAGGAAAGAAAAGTTGGTTCCCGCGCTATTTTTTATCGATACAACTGCGCCCGCGACATTCGGAATGGTCTCAGAAAAATAGCCTGTAGTGGTGGTGAGTTTTATGAGTTGCTCGTTACCGGCAGACCCTTTCACCCAATTGATAGAGGCATCGACGACCAATTTTGGCTTCGCTTCATTTAAATCGACGCCAACCACGGTTTCACAACTTGTAAGCAATGCTACAATTAAGAGGACAATAAGATAACTGACTTTTTTCATGGTCTTAGAATTTAAAATTATAACTGATTCCAGGAACTACACCAAAGATGGAAAGCCTTCGGGCTTCGTTACCGCCCTTCTGGGAATCTTGTTTGAAGCTGATTGACGCCGCGTTGGGCCTGTTGTAAACATTGTAGATACTGAAAACCCATTCTGTTTTCCATGTTCTGCCGGCATTCTTGCGCGGCGTTAGTGTTGCCGATAGGTCTAAGTGGTGGTAGGTAGGGAGGCGGTTTTCATTGCGCAGGCCATAACTCGGAACCGTGATTCCCAAGTATTTATATTGTCCGTTGGGATAAGTTACCGGCTGACCTGATTGTAATGAAAAGTTGGCGCCAAACGTCCATTTTTCTGTTTGTTTGTAGGAAGCAGTTACGGCAACATTGTGCAATTTATCATAAGCTGAATTGTACCATTTTCCGCCATTGATACCCGTTTCCTCGGCATTTCTTCCGGGGGTTTGCTGCTGCGATTTGGACAAGGTATACGAGATCCAGCCGTTGAGTCGGCCTTCATTTTTTCGCAGCATCATTTCCAAACCGTACGAACGCAGTTGTCCGTTGAGCAATACTTGTTCAATCGCATCATTGGCAATCAGATCGGCGCCGTCAATATAATCTAGGCGGTTTTTCACTTTTTTATAGAACGTTTCCACCTCAAGCGAATACATTTCATCTTTAAAATTTCGGAAATAACCCAGGGCCACTTGGTTGGCTATTTGCGGTTTGATGAATTGATCACTAGGGGTCCAAATATCCAATGGCGTTGGAGAGGAAGTATTGGTGATGAGTTGCAGGTATTGCACCATCCTATTGTAACTTATTTTTACCGACTGGTTGTCATTGAATTGATAGGCGATCGCTGCACGAGGTTCAAAATTACTGAAATTAGCAATCGTTTTATTCTTGGAATAGAAAATCGAACCGATAGGCTTGGCTTTTTCATAAATTTGAAATTCCGAGTTAAAAAGCACCGGTTGGTTGTTGGCATAAGTATTTACGTTGGATTGTCCGACACGATAAAAGAGGCCATACCGGAGTCCATATGAAAGAGATATTTTTTTAGAAATATTGTGTTCGGCCTCGATGTAAAGGGCAGGTTCGAAGGCATGCTTCTTTTCGAGCTGGTCGTAGTTGATTCCGGATTCGGCATCTGAGGGTTTCAAAGTTCCTGGATTGAAATTATAATAAATGGCGTTGATGCCATAATTCAATTTAAAGTTATCGCTGATGTAGTTTTTGAAATCGTATTTGACATTGTAATTTTTAATGCCCGAATCCCATTTAAAACCAATGAAATCCAAATCTAGTCCATAATAATAGTCACTGTAGATCAACGAAAGATTAGAAAATAGTTTATCTGAAAACAAATGGTTCCACCTTAAATTGAGCGTGGCATTTCCGTAAGTATTAGAAAACTGCTGGTCTAGGCTAAACAGATCTCGTCCGAAATAGCCCGATAAATAAATGCTGTTGCTGGCGTTGAGTTTGTAACTGAATTTGGCGTTGAGGTCATAAAAATAGGCAGAGTTTTTATTGTTGGCGAGTTTCAAAAACAAATGACCGTAAGAGGCGCGGCCGCCAATTAAAAAAGATCCTTTGTCTTTTACGATAGGACCTTCAGCAAGCAAGCGACTTGAAATTAAGCCAATTCCGCCATTCATGTGAAAACCTTTGCTGCTGCCGTCTTTTTGGTAAATGTCCAAAACGGAAGAAACCCTTCCGCCGTAACGGGCAGGAATTCCGCCTTTGTATAATTTCAAATCTTTAATGGCATCGGGATTGAAAACCGAAAAGAAACCAAATACGTGAGATGAGTTGAAGATATTGGCTTCATCGAGTAAAATTAAATTCTGATCCGCACCGCCGCCCCGCACATTGAATCCAGAAGCTCCTTCTCCGGCATTGGTAACACCCGGTAACAGTAAAATCGACTTTAAGACGTCTACCTCTCCAAAAACCACTGGCATTTTTTTGATCGATGCTATCGAGAGTTTGTTGACGCTCATCTCGGCTTTTTGGATGTTGGTCGCCTTTCTGTTGTCAGTAACAATTACTTCCTTCAATTGCTCTTCGAGGTTGGTTAATTGAAAATTGATTTTTGAATTTTTATCTAGTTCAACCGCTTGTTCAATCATTTCAAAACCAAGATAGCTAATTTGTAGGGTATAGTTATTTTGCGGGACTGTAATAGAATAAAAACCATATTCATTGGTTGTAGTGCCTGTTTTCAATTGTGGAATATAAACATTGACTCCGATTAGCGTTTCGTTATTTTTGGCATCAGTGATGCTACCGCTGAGGGTGAACTTTTGTTGCGAAAAAGCACTAAAGCAAAATAAAAAAACAGCAATGGTAAAAAAAGATATTGTTTTTGAAAACATTTTGGTCGTTAAATTTTATTGATTGCTTTTTGACTTACAAACTTAGTTCTTGTTGCGATAACTGTAATTAAACAAACGTTATTAAATCGTTTTTGGATTACCTCTTCAACGTAAAATGTCCTTCGAACTCTTTCTTATCGTCTATGGTAAGGCGATACCAATAGTCTGAGGCGGGCAAAGCAAAACCATTCAGGGTGCCATTCCAATAAGGTTCAGCCGAAGAAATCAGTTTTAATAATTTTCCGAACCGGTCAAAAATGGATAAAGTCGCGTTATGCAATGTGTCCAATCCAACAATTTCGAAGCGATCCTGATATCCGTCGCCATTCGGCGTGAAATATTTGGGAAATACTATTAGTAGAAATTCTTGACTATCGCTTCCGCAACTAAATTTGTCACGAACGTAGCCGGTTTTTACACCTCCAGACACATTTGTAAAAATATTGGAATCTTGAAAAATGATATTATCCAATGAATATTCATAATTGCCAAGAACTGAAGTAAAAATCGTCACCGTGCCGTTGTTTGAGGCTACTTCTGTAATTTCGGGTATGGTATTTACTGTCACTACAATTGTTTTAGTGTTCGAACAGTTTTCTGGACTTGTGACTTTTACAGTATAAATTCCAGCGTCTTGAACTATAATGGTTTTGGTAGTTTCTCCCGTAGACCACTCATAACCAACATTCAGCAGGTCGGCATCCAACACTGTACTTTGGTTTTCGCAAATGGTAATGTCCTGATCGGTTACGACGGGTTGGGCATGGATAGTCAATTGAACCGCAGTTCGGGAAGCACTTTTGCAATTTTTATTAGAAATTACGGCTTCCGCATAGAAAATTCCAGCAGTGTTTGGTGTAAAGGAAATACTGCTTGCTTGAATAATATTTCCTCCCGTAGCAGCATCGTACCAGTCGACTGAAATCCCTGTCGGAACAGCGACGGTCAATGCGGGTACCGCGTCGTTACTGCAAATTGTTTTATCATTACTGCTAAACGGGGGAGCCGGTTGGGGGAGAACTAGAATGATAAAGGGTTCTGAAATGATAACACAAAATGGATTGGCAAGGTTAGCAGCATCTTGTGCGACTTTAACTCTGAAAAATTTTGAAAGGTTAAGGTTTGAGACATTATAATTCATTGCATTTTCACCCAACAAATTGGTCCAAGTGATGTTATCGGCTGATTCCTGCCATTGAAATACATGTGGTGTAAGGTTTGAAATAACCACGGTCAAAGGCAGGCTAATCGGCAGTTGATTTTCACATACCGAATATGTATTTCCAGCTACAGCCGGCGAGGCAATTGTTGTAAAATCGCCACAAGAGCGAAAGGCAATATCGTCAATTGCCAGATCGTTGCCACAGCCACCGGCACCATTGTTTTTCATTTTTAAAACGACGGCAGTTTGACCGATACCGGTCGTAAAGACAAGTCCAAATTCTTTCCAAATTGGCGCATTGGTACCTATAATCGGACCAGTACTTCCTGTTTTCAGTAGCGTAGTTTCGGAAGCGTCCCAAATTTCAAAAGTTACGTCGATGGGTATTCCTGTCCCACTGCAAGCACTGGAACCCGCATTGTACACGTTCATCACCCACGCAGAAAATTCAAAAGTGGTGTTGACACACAAATTGGTTACGGCTCTTTTATAGAATTCACCAGAATTAAAACTGGCATTGACTAACAGCGCTTTTCCGTTAAAGCCATCGATGCTATCATCGAAAGTATGGTCTGTGGCATTGTGCCAAGTAGCGTTAAATCCGTTGTTGTAGTGCAAGGTATATTGGCCATCGTTGGGTGGTCCGGCCACATAAGCGTACGAAGTTGTTCCAATGGGTAACGGTGGTCCAAAATTGGTTCCGCTGCCAAAGTTTTCAAAAAAAATAGGATTTCCTTTACTGCCCGAGCAAAAACCCAACTGACCAAAGAGCAGTGGATTGCAAAATTGCAGTAGTATTAAGGAAATTATTCTTCTCATCTTGAAATTTTTAAAAGAATGGATAAAAAAAGCTGCCTTCCAAAGAAAGACAGCTATAAATGATTATACACAATTTCTTAAGACAGTTTTTGGTTTAAATTTTCTTGAATTGCGGCTAAAAAACCTTCTGTAGTTAAGTAATCCGAACTGCTAAGCCCCTCAGGTTTTACAAGCATTGCCAAATCTTTGGTCATTTTTCCACTTTCTACTGTCGCTATACAAACTTGTTCCAATGTCAAACAGAAGTCGATTAGTTCTTGGTTTCCATCTAATTTACCTCGGTGTTCCAAACCTCTGGTCCAAGCAAAAATGGAAGCAATGGGGTTGGTCGACGTGGCTCTGCCTTTCTGATGTTCTCTAAAATGACGCGTTACGGTTCCGTGTGCGGCTTCGGCTTCCACCGTTTTTCCATCTGGCGTCACGAGTACTGAGGTCATCAATCCCAACGAGCCAAATCCTTGCGCCACCGTATCAGATTGTACATCGCCGTCATAATTTTTACAAGCCCAAACAAATCCACCGCTCCATTTCATGGCCGAAGCAACCATGTCGTCGATTAGCCGGTGTTCGTAAGTCATGCCGTTTTTGTCGAAATCGGCTTTGTAATGTTGTTGGTAAACCGCTTCAAAAATATCTTTGAATCTGCCGTCGTATGCTTTCAAAATAGTATTTTTTGTAGAAAGATACAAGGGCCATTTTTTAGTCAATGCCATTTGAAACGACGAATGCGCAAAGCCATAAATGCTTTCGTCGGTATTGTACATCGCCATAGCAACACCATCACCTTGATAATCGTATACTTCCCAGGTTTGGGTTTCGCCCACTTCAGGAACAAAAGTCATGGTAAGCTTTCCTTTTCCTTTTATTACTGTATCCGTCGCTTTATATTGGTCGCCAAAAGCATGACGTCCGATGACGATTGGTTTTGTCCAACCCTGCACATAACGCGGAACATTGCTCATAATAATTGGTTCGCGGAAAACAGTGCCACCCACGATGTTTCGGATGGTACCGTTGGGCGATTTCCACATTTTAGAAAGGTTAAATTCTTTCACTCGCTCCTCATCTGGTGTAATGGTTGCACATTTAATCCCGACATTATATTTTTTGATGGCTTCCGCGGAATCAATTGTAATTTGGTCTTTAGTAGCCTCCCGGCTTTCAATGCCTAAATCATAATATTTGATATCCAAATCCAAATAGGGGAGTATTAATTTTTCTTTTATAAATGTCCAGATAATCCGCGTCATTTCATCGCCATCCAACTCTACTACCGGATTTGCTACTTTAATTTTTACCATGCTATTAAGATGTTTTGTTTGAAAAATTTTGTGACAGCAAATATAATAAATCAACGCCAATTGTAATTTACTTTGCTCGCTATAACGATTGAATTACGAATTTGATAATATCCGAACTTCAAAATAAGAAAATGATAAATTTACGATGACTTTGTTGACAAAAAAAGTCCCAACTTTTGGTTGGGACTCTATAATAGAAAGCATAATGACTATCTTCTTTTATCTCTAATTTTTGCCTTTTTACCTGTAAGTTCTCTGAAGTAAAAAATTCTGGCTCTGCGAACATGTCCTTTTTTGTTGATTTCCACTTTTTGCAAAGCAGGCAAATTTACGGGGAAGATACGTTCTACTCCGATAGCACCAGACATTTTACGAATCGTAAATGTTTCTGTATTTCCAGAACCTCGTCTCTGAATCACAACACCTTTGAAAAACTGTGTTCTTGTTTTTTCACCCTCTTTGATTTCGTAGTACACCGTGATAGTATCACCCGCTCCAAAAACAGGGAAGTCTTTTCTAACAACCAATTCTTCCTGTACGAATTTCATTAAATCTGCCATGATAATTTTTTAATTATGGTTTTTAAATCGGAGCAACATTCGCGGATTTCGCCAGAGGTTAGTCTAATGTGGGCGCAAAGATAAGTAAAAAGTTTAAAAATGCAAATCAATTTTTGAAAAAAGACACAAAATCCAACAGTCACAAAGCCAGCTGTTTAAGTATTTATGGAGCGCGCTCTTCCCTTTAAATTTGACGGTCTAATCCTTCAATAAATCTGGCCTTCTATTTTTAGTATGCTCGTAAGCTTGGTCCTCGCGCCATTGATCGATTTTCGCAAAATGGCCGCTCGTCAAAACATCAGGCACTTTCCAACCCTTGTAATCCGCGGGCCGCGTATAAATGGGTCCCGACAACAATCCGTCCTGAAAGCTATCTGTCAAGGCCGAAGTTTCGTCACTCAAAACACCAGGAATCAGCCGAATCAAAGCATCCGATAATACCAAAGCACCCAGTTCACCGCCACTCAACACATAATCGCCAATCGAAATTTCTTTGGTGATAAAATGGTCGCGCACCCTCTGGTCTACGCCTTTGTAATGCCCGCATAAAATAATTATATTTTCATACATAGACATGCTATTGGCCATCTTTTGGTTCAACGTTTCCCCATCGGGCGTCATATAAATAACGGCATCATACGACCGTTCCGTTTTCAAATGCGTTATACAAGCGTCAATAGGTTGTACTAACATTACCATGCCAGCACCACCACCAAATTGATAATCATCAACACTTTTTTGTTTATTGGTGGTGTAGTCGCGCAGGTTGTGAAAATGCACTTCCACCAATCCTTTGTCAATGGCCCGCTTCATGATAGAGGCCTCAAACGGACTCCGCAATAATTCCGGTAATATGGTAACGATGTCTATTCGCATGTTGAAATTGTAAGCCGCAAAGGTAACATAGTTTTCTTATTTTTTTTGCAGCTGCTTCCCGCTTTCCGCTCTATCTTTCGCTGCTTAAAGAAAGCAGCAAAAGGATGCCGCTGCAATCGGGGCTGAGCATTAATCATAAATTCGTCCAAATTCGTGGCATTCTTGGTAAAAAAAAAATGTAAATTTGCTGCTTATAATTTAAAAATTCAAACCATGGAAAACGGAATATACGCTAAATTTAATACCATCAAAGGGTCAATTTTAGTAAAACTTACCCACGAATTAACCCCCGGTACAGTCGGAAACTTCGTAGCACTTGCCGAAGGGAATCTTGAAAACAAAGCCAAACCGCAAGGGCAGCCTTTCTACAACGGATTAAAATTTCACCGGGTGATACCTGATTTTATGGTTCAGGGTGGCGATCCGCAAGGAACTGGAACAGGAGGTCCGGGATACAAATTTGACGATGAATTTCACCAAGATTTGCGTCACGATACGCCCGGTGTTTTGTCGATGGCCAATTCAGGTCCGGGCAGCAACGGTTCCCAATTTTTCATCACCCACATCGCCACGCCGTGGCTGGATGACAAACACACCATTTTCGGAAATGTGATCGAAGGACAAGATATAGTAGATGCCATCGAACAAGGCGATACCATGGACAGTGTAGAAATTTTAAGAGTAGGGGAAGACGCTCAAAAATGGAATGCCGTAGAAGCGTTCCGCACTTTTGAAGGTTCCCGTGCCCAACGCGAATCGGCAGAAGTATCCGCATCAGAAGCAAAAATGGAAAAATTGGCAGCCGGATTTGAAAAAACTGCCAGTGGTTTGCGTTACCAATTTATTCAACGGGGCAGTGGTAAAAAAGCCGAAAATGGCAAAACTGTTTCCGTGCATTACACGGGTCAACTCGAAGATGGTAAAGTGTTCGACAGTTCGATTCCAAGAAAAAAACCAATTGAGTTTCCTTTAGGTCAGGGCAACGTCATCGAAGGTTGGGATGAAGGCATAGCATTATTGCAAGTAGGTGACAAAGCGCGTTTCGTAATTCCCTCTCATTTAGGATATGGTGCTCGCGGCGCAGGCGGAGCAATTCCCCCAAATGCTACACTGATTTTTGATGTAGAACTGATTGACGTAAAATAGATAGATGAAGACCCGTTAAAAAAATCCCAATAACTCGAAAGTGGTTGGGATTTTTTTATTTTACATAAAAATAAAACTGATGAGACTAAAAATAATTGCCGCCGTACTTTTGACTGTCGTGTTATTTTCTTGTGGAGCCAAACTAGCGGTATCAGCGATGAAGCCTGATACAGTGCAAGTGCCGCCCAAATTAGCTTCGTTGTCTGAAGAAAAACCCAAACCCGAAGATTTTTACGCCGGAAAAAGTTTATACGAAAACAATTGCGCCAAATGTCATAAATTATATGGCGCTACCGAATTGAGCAAAGCCGATTGGCAGCCTGTTTTAATTAAAATGCAAAAGAAAGCGCATCTTGACAATATCCAAATGGCCAGTATTTCTTATTATATTTACTCACAGTTGTAAATTAAAAAGTATGCGGGATCAAATCAGTTTGCTTTTTTTAAATTGAACTAAATCGGTTATACTTCAAACCCATCAGGCAAAACTGCTCCTTTTTTAACGACGATAATTCCGTCTTTCACGGTGTACAAGGGCGTGTTGATATCATCTAGATGGGCGCCGCCATTAAGTTTAACATCATTACCGATTCGGCAATTTTTATCCACAATTGTATAGTTGATAAAACAGCGTTCTCCAATTCCGATATTAATCACGTTGTTGGAAAAATTCGTACTTATTTCTTCTAAATTCTGATAAAAATCATTTCCCATCAGGTACGAATTGCTAATTGCAGAGCCTTTTCCAATTCGACTGCGGATGCCCACAACACAATGATTAATCGAGGCGGCGTTAATGATAGAGCCTTCGGCAATAACCGACTTGTCGATGGTTGTTGCGCCGGTGATTTTTGAAGGAGGCAAAACCCGAGCTCTTGTGTAAATTTTACTAGAATTGTCAAAAAGATTGAACTTCGGAATGTCGTCGGTCAGCCCTAGATTGGCTTCAAAAAAAGAATCGATATTTCCAATATCGGTCCAATACCCTTCATACTGGTAACTCAATATTTTTTGTTTTCCAATCGCTTGTGGAATGATTTCTTTTCCAAAATCTTTGGTTTCAGTATTCGACATTAATTCGACCAACAGATCTCGATTGAAAATGTAAATTCCCATCGAGGCTAAATAATTTTTGCCCTCCGCTTTCATTTCCTCACTCACTTCCGATGTCCATTGGGGCAGTAGATCTGCATGTGGTTTTTCTATAAACGAAGTAATAAAATTCTCAGAATCGGTTTTTAAGATACCAAATTCAGGTGCTTCTTTGGCAGTTACGGGCAATGTCGCTATCGAAATCGATGCACCACTGGCTTCGTGTGCTTTTATCATCGCATTAAAGTCCATTTGGTACAATTGGTCGCCCGATAAAATAAGCGCATATTCAAAATCGTGGTTTAAAAAATGTTGCATGCACTGGCGCACTGCATCGGCGGTTCCTTGAAACCAAGTGGGGTTATCGGGGGTTTGTTCAGCCGCCAGTATATCGACAAACGCGGTACTAAAATGGCTGAAATGATAGGTGTTTTTAATGTGTTGGTTCAGTGAAGCCGAATTGAATTGGGTCAGTACAAACATCCTTTTGATATCGGAATTGATACAATTGGATATCGGAATATCCACCAGTCTGTATTTCCCGGCAATTGGCACTGCGGGTTTAGATCTACTCTCCGTTAATGGCGCTAATCTAGAACCTTGTCCGCCACCCAAAATGATGGCTAAAATATGATTGTTCATTGCTTATGTTATTAGTGATTGATAAACGGTAAGATACGTCTGGGCAACTTTGTCCCAGGAATGGTCAATTTGCATGATGGTTTTCCGGACCGATTCCATTTTTTTTGCGTCGTGAAATAATTCGATTGCTCGAGCGATAGCCTGATGCACATCCGAAACAGTGGTTTGATCGTGACAGATTCCAAACCCACCATCGCCGATATCCAGAACGGTATCGCGCAATCCGCCAGTTCTGCGTACGATGGGTACGGTGCCATAGCGAAGGGCATAGAGTTGGTTCAATCCACAAGGTTCAACTCGGGACGGCATCAGCAGAAAATCAGCACCAGCATAAATTAGGTGCGCTAATTTTTCACTGTAGCCGATGTAAGCATTGTAATTTCCGGTATAAAAATGAAGTAAACTTTGCAATTGGCTTTCAACAATTGGATCTCCTGATCCTAAAATTAAAATATTTATTTCGCCTGGATTTTGACGCAGCGCCATGCTGCAGATTTGAGGCAGTAAGTCGGCACCTTTTTCTCCTACTAATCTTCCGATAAATGTAAAAAGTGGTTTGTCAGCATCCAAATTAAATTCTCTGCACAAGAATTCTTTGTTTTTTTGTTTGCCTTTTTCAAAATCGTTAAGTGCGTAATTGACCTCGAGCATCGGGTCGGTTATGGTGTTCCAAACTTCAGTATCAATTCCGTTTAAAATGCCGATTGATTTTGGTCTTTCCCAGCGCAATAAATTTTCCAAACCATTGGCATGGTTGCTGATTTCATCGAGATAGCTTGGCGAAACGGTCGTTAATTTCCATGCGCACTTGATGGCAGAAGCCAGTGGATTAATCGTGCCGTTCCATTCCAAATAACCCAATTTTGACAAATCAAATGACGGCAGGTAATAAAGTTTGTCGTATCCAAACCAACCTTGGTACTGCGCATTGTGTATGGTTAAAACCGTTGGAATTTGGTTAAGATGGCGGTAATTAAAAGCATGCTGCACCATAAACGGAATTAAGCCGGTGTGGTGGTCGTGGCAGTGCAACAAATCTGGGCGTTGGTTGGTTTCAATGAGCCAGTTTAGAAAAGCAATTTGAAAGGCCAGAAAGCGTTCGGTATCGTCTTCATAGGAATAGACGTTGGGGCGGTCAAACAATTCGGGAATCGCAATTTGGTACAATTCAAATCCCAGATAATTGGTTTTTTCTTTTAAAATCGCATACGAAAAATAAAACCAACCCAATTTCAGTTGCCCTCGATGGACAACTTCAAATTCGTTTTCGCGACTGAATTTATTGTCATAAGCCGGAACGACTACTTTGGCATAATGCCCTAAATTATTCTGGTATTTGGGAAGCGCACCCACTACATCGGCAAGGCCGCCTACTTTGGCCACAGGATAACATTCAGCGCTGAGATGAAAAATTTCCATACTTTTTTATTTGAATACAGTTATTTCCATTTGATATTGCACCCAATACTTGGCTTTTGTGGGGAAGCTAAAGTTCTGTTGTAAATGATGGCGTCAATAGCGCTTCTTAAATCATTTCCACTCAGGGGTATGCCATTGTTAGGACGGGAATCATCCAACTGGCCATGATAAAACAATTGATCCTGCCCGTCAAACAAGAAAAAATCGGGTGTACAAGCGGCATCAAATGCTTTGGCTACGTCTTGGCTTTCGTCATACAAATAAGGAAAATCAATTTTTTGTTTAAAAGCAAATTCCCGCATCATTTCGGGTCCATCCTCCGGATAACGGGAAACATCATTACTCGAAATGGCAATGACGCCAACGCCTTGTACGCGATAATCGTTGGCAATTCGCACCAATTCTTCCATCAGGTGTAATACAAAGGGGCAATGATTGCAAATGAAAACTACCAATGTGCCCTTGGATCCCTTCAAATCATCATAAGAATATTCGAAACTCGAATTGGTATCCTTTAATCTAAACTTGGGAACCCGAGTACCGAGTGGTACCATAGCGGAAGCCGTTTTTGTCATTTTAAAATTTGCTGGTAAAAATTGGTTATAAAAATCTAAATTTAGGGAAAATAAATGAACTTTGAATAGGCGATGCCTAATAACAAATTGTAAAATTAAATTAAACAAGCAAAAAATGGAAACGCCTCAGTTATCGTGGTCTGAATTTGAAAAAGTAGTAATGCGTGTCGGAACTATTTTGGCAGTCGATGATTTTCCCGAGGCTCGAAAACCCGCTTATAAATTGCGTATTGATTTCGGCAAACCGATAGGTATTTTAAAGTCTTCAGCACAAATTACAGAACGTTACGACAAAGCAGATTTGATTGGAAAACAAATTGTGGCCGTAGTCAATTTTCCGAAAAAACAAATTGGGAAATGGATTAGCGACTGCTTGGTGCTGGGAGCTGTTGGATTGGACAATGATATCGTGCTTCTGACTTCCGATTTTAAAGTGGCAAATGGATTGCAGGTGGGCTAAATTATCTGGTGCATTTCAACATCGTCTCGGCCACGGCAATTGCATTGGGATGTTTGGTGTTTCGCAGTTCGGTGATAATGTTTTGGTAGTTTTGATCATCTCGGGTCTGCGACATTTTTTTTACGCCTTGGATGTCTTCAATTTCAATTTCAAAACCAACTATGCCGCGGATTTGCCTCATGGTTTTTTTAGAAAGGTCTTCCAAGCGAACCGGATTTTCAGAAAGCGCTTCGTGTTTATCAACTAATTTCTTAAGTGAAAGCAAAAGAGCCTCACCTTCGATAATTTTTAGCGTTCCGTAAATGTGAACTGCAACGTAATTCCATGTTGGTACGTTTTCATGGTCATACCAAGACGGTGAAATGTAGCTGTGCGGTCCTGAAAAAATGGCCAGTATTTTAGCATTTGAAGCAAAACTTTCGGATTGCGGATTTTCTTTGGAAATATGGCCGTAAAGCACCGGTTTCCCTGCCTCATTGTTATCCAGTTCTAATGTAATGTGCGTGGCCCACAGAAGGCCATTGGTTTGGTTGATCAAAATTCCGAAACTGTTTTTTTGAAGAAAGGCACTGATTTCGTCCTTGTCGTTGTTTTTGTATTGCTCTGGAATGTACATCGGTCAAATTTAATACGGTTAGCGATTTCGTTTATCAAACAATATTAACCTCGGCTTCAATTTGAATTCCGAAAATTTTGAAAATCGTTTCCTGAATGTTTTTAGAAACCGCAAGAATTTCGTTTCCGGTGGCCGCACCATAATTCACCAGAACAAGAGCTTGGTTTTCATGAATTCCCGCATCGCCGAAACGTTTGCCTTTAAATCCAGCCTGTTCGATAAGCCACCCTGCAGGTATTTTAACTTGAGATTCTGAAACGTCATAATATTTCATTTCTGGAAATTGCAGGTGTATTTTTTCAAAGTCGGCTTTCTCCAAAATAGGATTTTTAAAAAAGCTCCCGCTATTTCCTAAAATCTTAGGATCGGGTAATTTACTTTGTCTTATGGCGATGACAGCGTTGCTTACCTGTTTTAAATTAGGATTGGTGATGTTTTTTTTAGCCAGTTCGGCGGTAATATCGCCATAAGAGGTGTTGATGGCGTGGTTGTGTCTGGTCAGTTTAAATACAACAGAAGTGATGACAAATTGGTCTTTAACTTCATTTTTAAAAATGCTATCGCGGTAACCGAAATGACAGTCGTCTTTGGTAAAAGTTCTTATTTCTTGAGTATCGATATTCAAAGCTTCGCAGGAAACAAAAGTATCTTTGATTTCCGTTCCGTAGGCTCCAATATTCTGAATGGGTGTCGTACCCACATTTCCCGGAATTAAGGACATATTTTCGAAACCTCCAAAATCCTGATCGATCGTCCAGATTACCAACTCATGCCAATTTTCTCCTGCTTGACATTCTATCCAAACGTGATTAGCGTCTTGGCGATCAATTTTTTTTCCTTTGAGTTCAATATGAACAACCAGCGCTTCGATGTCTTTGGTAATCAGCATATTACTTCCGCCACCTAAAATAAATTTGGGCTCGGTCTTGTTTTGCCTCAAAATTGCTTTTAATTCGTCAACAGTATGAATGGCTACATATCTTTTGGCGAAAGCGTTGATGCCAAATGTATTGTATTTTTTTAAAGAAAAGTGATTCAGAATTTCCATAAAACAGCGATCAGTGGGCTATAATTTTATTTCGATTCAAATTTACAATAATAATTTGACCCCGAAACCAACGTGTTACATCAAATCTAAAACAGAAGAAAATTGAGAAACATAATTTTTCATCCAAATGTGCATCATAAATAATGGCATGATATAAGAAATAGCATTGGCATCGCCTCGCTCCAAACTATGGATAAGTTTTTTAGAGTTGATGTTTTCAAAAAAGGGCATGCGAAAGATTTCACTGTTTGAAAAGGATTCAAGTTCATCTTTAAACGCGGGACTTTTGGTAATGTAATCTCCCCATGGAGTGCTGAGTCCGACTTTTCTGAATTTTAAAATTTCATCGGGAAGCCTTTGCTCCATAGCAGACTTAAGAATAAATTTGCCTTTCTTTCCTTTAAAAAGCCATTTGTCTTCTAATGATCCCAACCCCGCAATCAAACGTTGGTCTAAAAAAGGTTCTCGACATTCTATTGATGCCCCCATTGTGCAGCGGTCGTTTCGATCAAGTAAGGAACAAAGGTAGGTATGTTGGTCAAAATAGAGTGCTTGTCGTCGCAAATTGTCAGGATACAGCGATTTGGCATCTTTATAAATTTGTTTTCGATAGTCATTGTCTGGGGCTTTGCCTATTCCGTAAGTATGCAGAATATCATCGGGATACATGTTGCAGCCATTAAACAGTATCAAATCTTGGTTGTTTTTAATCTGTGCGTAACGCAATAACTTTTCATATCGTGGCTTTTTGGCAAACATATCGATGCTGCCAAGCGTTGCGATGGAATGGAGCAACGTAGGAAATTGTAAAGCCTTATATCTTACATAACCACCCATCAACTCGTCAGCTCCTTCCCCCGAAAGCAATACTTTAACCGAAGGCTTGGCAACCTGTGATATCCCCAGAAGATGTGGTTCGCTGAGGTGCATCAATGGCTCATCCTGAAAATAAGTAGCAGCGATTAAATTATCGTGTAATTTTTGATTTTCGAGTTGCAGGGTGTGAAAACCATAGTGCAATTTCTCGGTAAGCATTTTTGCCAAATGAGACTCGTCGTGTTCTTGCTCTTTAAAACCGATATTGAATGTTTGGATGTCTTTGTATTTATGATGGTGCAGCGAAGCTAAAATTGACGACGAATCCAATCCGCCGCTCAGCAAAACACCAACTGGAACGTCACTCACCATTCGAAGCTTCAATGAATCGTCGAAAGTGTCCCGAAACCAGTCCACGGGGTTGCTGATTTTGGAATGCTGCTGAATCTCATTTTTTAAATCCCACCATTTTTCAATTGTTATCTTTCCGCTTTCTTCAATGATCATGGTGTGTCCGGGCAATACTTTTTTTACATTTTCATATAAAGTGTTTTCACCGGCGACGAAGCGATTAAAAATGTATTCTTCCAAGCCGTCTTGTGCTATTTTCAGCGGAACGCCTGCTGTAAAAAGTGCTTTCTGTTCTGAACCGAAATATAAAGTTTCATTATAAAAACTATAGTACAAAGGTTTGACCCCCATTCGATCCCGCACCAATAGGAGCTTTTTCTCAGACTTGTCCCAAATGGCGAAAGCAAACATGCCATTGAGTCGGTGTAGCATTTTGAGTCCGTGGAGTTGGAACAATTTTAACAATACTTCGGTATCCGAATTTGTCTTTATGTCGAAACCTTTGCTTTTTAGTTCAGCGTAGAAATCTTTGAAGTTGTAGATTTCGCCGTTAAAAACCATTACATATCTGCCGTCATCGGAAAGAAAGGGCTGGTGGCCCGCTGCTGAGACATCGAGTATGGAAAGGCGACGGTGTCCGAAACCAATATTATTTTCCACAAACAGGCCTTTGTCATCAGGACCTCGATGTTCTAACGCATCGCGCATTCGCGCCAATAAGCGCTCGTCTACTTTTTTTTGTGACTGTAAATGTAAGATTCCATTAATTCCACACATAGCTAATTTTTTTTAGTAGTGTTGATTAAGGCATGGTATCGCTCGGATATGATTTTCATATTGACACTGTAATCGGCATTTTGTTCAACGAATATTCGATTGTTTTCTATAACTTGGTTTCGGTATTTCGGGTTTTGAATGGCCCAAATCAATTCGGCAGCGAGCATATCGGAATCATCCACCAGAATCAACTGACCATTAATACGATGTTTCACCCAACTTCGGTTTCCTGGAATATCAGTGACGATTGGATAGCATTGCGTCGCCATGGCTTCGAATAATGAGGCAGAAACGCCTTCGGTTGTTGGCATGCTGATGTAATAATTCGACTTCAATAATAATTCGGGCAACTTATGGTTGGGAATCTTTCCTGTAAAAAATACTTTTTTTGTAAGCTTTAACTTCTTTGTCAATTCTTTCAATGCGGCCAATTGAATGCCATCACCAACGATTGTCAAACTAAAATCAAACCCTTGTTCATTTAGCATTGCAAATGATTTTAAAATGACGTCATGCCGGTATTCAGGCAACAATGAACGGGTCACAATGGCATTAAGTTGACTTTCATTCGCTGTATTTTTATTTACAAAAATACTCAAATCAATTCCTTTGGGCAACACCAAAACCTTTTGCATATCAACGTGGGCTTTCTCCATAGAATGTGTCATGACTTTTCCCCAAGCGTGAATCAGATTGGCCTTCTTAAAAGCATAATGCTGAATGATCCTTTTAATTGGGTACAGCCATGAAGTTTCAGGCCACAAATCGGTGATGCCTTGTTGGGCTATCGCGACCGGTTTTACGCCAGACAAAGCGGCCAAAAAACCGTAGCTTGTAGTTCGTTCTGCGATTACCATATCAGGATTGGTCAATTTTATAATTTTTTTGATCCGAAAGACAGCAAGGCAATATTCGGATAATCTGGCCATTCTGTTAAACCCTCCATGACCCAGGGTTTTCAATTCCCATGTAATAATTTCAAAATTACCGAACTGCTGTAATCCATTCATCCACGTAATGGCATCTGCTCTGTAGGTTTCACCCAAAAAAAGTATTTTCCTTTTTTCCATCACAACATTAGGATTCTTCGGAATGCAGCCCGCGATTCAAAAAAGCAATTAAAGGTTTCACGGCCATTAATTTTTTGACGGTATCAGGTACGAAATTGGGAGAAAATAAGTCTTGGTCTTGTATTTTTTGCGATACGGTAAAACTTTTAAGTTTCAGAAATTCAATCGCCGGATGCGCTTTATCAAAATCTTTAGGTGCATTTTTAAGCTGGTTGGTTTCGGTTCGGTTAAAGCTGCCAAAATATTTTTTAAAGTCTGACTGATTCAATATTTCTTGTAAATCTTCATGAAAAAAAGCAATTTCCTTACGAATTTTTTTTAAATCGTTGGGCTCGGGCGAATATAACCCGCCCGCAATAAAACTGGCTCCTTTTTCAATATGAATATAATATCCCGGCGCATTTGCGTTATTTGAATTGGAATTCATCCAAATGCCCATGTGGGTCTTGTAAGGTGATTTGTCTTTTGAAAAACGGATGTCGCGGTTGATCCGGAAAGTACAGTTTTTGACCTGAAGCATTTCCAGCGAGGAATCCTGTGGTTTGATCTGGTCAAGAAAGTTACCAATCAGTTCATGGTAATTTTTTTTATACGCTTCATACCGCTTTTTTTGAGCTAAAAACCAGTCTCTGTTGTTGTTAGACTTCAAGTCTTCAAGAAATTGAAGTGACCCTTTTGACAGCATTTCCAAATTATTGTAATTGTTTTTTCAAATCTTCTTCACTGATGAAGCCGCTATGCTTCCATTTCACTTCTTTGTTTTGATACAATAATACCGTGGGGAGTTCATCTATTTTTAATTCTGACACTAAGGTTTTATTTTCATCGGCATTCAAACGAATTATGATCACGTTAATTGATGGATCCGCCTGCATTTTCTTAATATAGGGTGCCATTTTTTTACAAGGTTCGCACCAATCTGCATAAAAGTTAACCAATACTGGCTTATCAGATTTTAATAAGTCGCCATACTCCTGCGTGCACATGCCAATAATTTTATCACTTTTCGGCGCCAATCCCGCAGCATTCCATTTCATGATCCCGCCGTCAAGATTATAAACTTCTCTGAATCCCAATGTATGTAATTTTTCGGCTGCTTTTTTACTTCGTCCGCCAACAGTGCAGTATACAAAAGTTGGTTTGTTCTTATCCAATTCAGCCACCGCTGCCATAAAATCATCACTATTCCAATTAAAATTGCGAGCCTGCTCAAGATGTTGACTGGTGAATTCTTCGGGTGTTCTGACATCTAAAATTTGCGGATTGGGTGTGCTTTTTATTTTTTCTGCAAAAGTCAAAGCCGGAATGGTTGCATAATTTGGAGTTGTTTGTCCTTTACAAGAAAAAAGCGCAAAAACTAGAATTAACAGAAGCGACAATTGCAATTTCACAACAAAATAAATTAAGAATTTCGTGAGGCTAAATTAGATCTTTTTTCAATTTGAATTTCATTTCAACCAATAATTTACAGATGGAATATTTTATAGCTCTGAAGTGTTGATTTTACTATGTTTTCAGTACGTTCCGGATGGGTATCTGAAATAAATAATTGCCCGAAAGTGTCATTGTTGACCATTTCAACGATTTTGCCCACCCGCGTTTCGTCTAATTTATCAAAAATGTCGTCGAAAAGCAACAGTGGTTTTTGGCCGCATTGTTTTTTTATGAATTCAAATTGAGCCAATTTCAACGCTATCAAAAAGGATTTTTGCTGCCCTTGTGAACCAAATTTTTTAATAGGAAACTGATCAATCTCAAATGACAAATCGTCTTTATGAATTCCAACCGAAGTATAATGGAGCGCTCGGTCTTTGCTTATATTTTCCTGTAACAACAACAATAAACTATGGGCTGACAATTGACTTTCATAAACCAACTGAACCGTTTCTTGGGAACCTGTGATGGCCTGATGGTGCTGATTGAAAATCGGAATAAAATCAGCCAGAAAATCTTTTCTTTTTTCAAATATGGCGTGCCCTAAACCACTCAGTTGCTCATTGTAAATTGAAAGTGTATCATTTTCAAAAACATGATTCAAGGCAAAATATTTCAGTAAAGCATTGCGCTGTTGGAGATTTTTTTGATATTGTATGAGCTGCTGCAGGTATTTGGCGTCGAGTTGCGAAATAACACTATCAATAAATTTTCGCCTGGTTTCACTACCTTCAACGATTAAATCACGGTCGGCGGGCGAAATGATTACCAGAGGAATAAAACCAATATGGTCAGAAAATCTTTCGTAGACTTTGTTATTGCGTTTGAGGATTTTTTTTTGTCCTTTTTTAAGGCTGCAAATGATTTGCTCTGTTCTTTCGTTCTTTTCAAATTCGCCATCAATGACAAAAAATTCTTCTCCGTGTTTGATATTTTGCAACGCCAACGGATTAAAGTAACTTTTTCCGTATGAAAGTTGGTAGATAGCATCAAGGACGTTTGTTTTTCCGACGCCATTTTTTCCGACAAAACAATTTATTTTTTGGTCGAATTCGAAATTGGCTTCAGAAAAATTTTTATAGTTGAAAAGGGAAATCTTTTTTAAATACATCGACAAGGCGTGCTGATAGTGAGAACTTAGAAAACAAGCTATGGTTCCCTAAGCGGCTGCAAATTATTGAAAAATATCGATAAAATAAAGTTTTAATTTTTTTAGCTGTTAAATGAGGCGAAAGTCAAAAGATTTTCAATATAAAATCGATTTTTTTATGTGGGTTTGAATAAAAATTTTATTTTTGCGGCTCACTAATTTAAAATAGATGGCAACGTATAATAAAAGAGGTTATAAAAATCCAAAGGAAAAGGAAGAAAAAACAGATAGTAATTTTATCGAAAATGTGAATGTTGACGAGAAAGACAGCACCACAGCAGGAGTTTTTAATTCTTTGGATCAAACCGCTTCTAGAACGGAAGAATGGGTGGCCCGCAATCAAAAAGTAATTTTTGGTATAGTGGCAGCTATCGCGTTGGTGACTGTGGGTTATGTCTTGTATCAAAAATTTATTGCACAACCCAAAGAAGAGGAAGCGGGCAACGAAATGTTTGAAGCACAACAAAATTTTCAAAAAGCGGTAGACGGAACTAAAAGTGATTCTTTGTTCAATTTGGCCATAAAGGGTTCAGAAGGCAAATTTGGTTTTAAAGACATAGCCGAAAAATATTCTGGAACGGCTGCAGGCAACTTGGCGAATTATTATGTTGGAATTGCGTATCTCAATACCGGAAAATATGCCGAAGCAATCGCATCGTTAGAGAAATTCAAATCAGATGATACCATGTTAACTGTCCTTGCAGTGGGTGCTATTGGAGATGCGTATGCTCAGAAAAACCAACAAAAAGAAGCATTAGAAAAATACATCAAAGCTTCAGAAATGAATAAAAATGAACTAACCACGCCTCGTTTCTTGTTGAAAGCCGGACAAACCGCGCTGGCTCTTGGAAACAAAGCTGACGCCCTGAAATTTTTTACAGAAATTAAAGAAAAATACGAATCCACCCCAGAAGGCGCCACTATTGACGCAATGATTGGACTAGCGCAATAATTTGTACTCGAATGATTTCTAAATGCGCTAACACGCTAAGATAACATGGCTACGGAAAACAAAAATTTATCGAATTACGACAAGAACACCATCCCAAATGCGAAAGATTTTCGGTTTGGGATTGTTGTTTCAGAATGGAACGGCGCCATCACCGAAGGATTGTATACTGGGACTATCGCTGCATTAACTGATTGCGGTGCCGCACATAAAAACATCATTCGCTGGAACGTTCCAGGCAGTTTCGAATTGATCTATGGGGCAAAAAAAATGATTGAAACCCAAAAGCCTGATGTGGTCATTGTCATTGGAAGCGTCATCAAAGGGGAAACCCAGCATTTTGATTTTGTTTGTGATGGCGTAACTCAAGGCATCAAAGACCTCAACGTTCTTTATGATGTGCCCGTAATTTTTTGTGTGTTGACTGACAACAATGAGCAACAGTCGGTAGACAGAAGTGGAGGCCGACACGGAAATAAAGGTACAGAAGCCGCGATTGCCGCTATCAAAATGGCTTATTTGCGACTGCAGGCTAACGGCTACCAATTTCAAAACAGCAATTTGTTGACTTCAAACCAGTTGCAAATTGAAAACCCAACAATAGAACTAGAGGAATAATTTCAAATTATAAACCTTTTTTAATGGATTGATAGCCTGCTTTTTTTGAAGCAGGTTTTTTATTTTATAATGGCGATGGCTTTAAAAGCTAATGGAAATTCGTTAAATTTGTCACCCTGTCTGGTTAGACAGCTAATAGAAACTTAAAATTAATGTCGAGTATTATTCAGTTACTTCCGGATCATGTTGCCAACCAAATTGCGGCTGGAGAAGTGGTGCAGCGTCCGGCTTCTGTAGTCAAGGAATTGCTCGAAAATGCTGTCGACGCCCGAGCAACCGATATTAAGTTGATTATTAAAGACGCTGGCAAATCGCTGGTTCAAGTCATAGACAACGGTTTGGGTATGAGTGTGACCGATGCGCGACTTTGTTTTGAACGCCATGCCACTTCCAAAATTCGCCAAGCGGAGGATTTATTTTCACTACACACTAAAGGATTTCGTGGCGAAGCCTTAGCATCAATCGCAGCCATTGCCCATGTAGAGATGAAAACCAAACCCGATCAAGAAGAACTCGGGACGCAGATCATTATCGAAGGCAGCAAATTGATGTCGCAGGATGTCGCCGTTTTGCCCAAAGGAACTTCTTTTGCGGTTAAAAATCTATTTTTCAATATTCCGGCCCGACGCAATTTCTTGAAGTCAGAAATCGTCGAATTTCGTCATATTGTAGATGAATTTCAACGCGTGGTTTTGGCACATCCTAACATTCACTTTACCTTCTACCATAACGGCAGCGATATGTTCAATTTGCCCCCCTCTAATTTTAGGCAGCGGATCGTAAATGTATTTTCAGGAAAGACCAATGAAAAGCTAGTGCCGGTTCAGGAAGAAACCGAGATCGTAGGCATTTCCGGATTTGTTAGCAAACCCGAATTTGCCAAGAAAAATCGCGGTGAACAGTTCTTCTTTGTCAACAACCGTTTTATTAAAAGTGGTTATTTGCATCATGCGATCATGGCCGCTTATGACGGATTGTTAAAAGACGGTTGCCAGCCCAGTTATTTTTTATACTTAAACGTGCCACCTCATACGATTGATATCAATATTCATCCTACAAAAACGGAAATTAAATTTGATGATGAACATGCGTTGTATTCCATATTGCGTTCTGCAATAAAACACAGCCTTGGTCAGTTTAATGTTACACCGGCTTTGGATTTTGATCGCGATTCAAATTTAGATACGCCTTACCATTACAAAAACCTCGAAGCAGCCGTTCCTACGGTTCAATTCGATGGCAATTTTAATCCCTTCTCGGAAGGTAAACCCAACAGGCATTCCGCTTCAGACCCTTATAAAAACAGCAAACCTGACATGGCACATTGGGAAAGTTTGTATGTTGGTTTAAGGAATGATAGCGAAACGGTTACTCAGCATAATGGTGTTGCCTTAGAAACCGAAGAGGTAACGGCATCGCTTTTTGATGACAACGAGATCGAGCCGGTGGTGCACAAAACCTATCAAATCCACCGAAAATATATTGTAAATCCAATCAAATCGGGGATGGTTATTGTAGACCAGCAACGCGCGCACCAGCGGGTATTGTATGAGCAATTTTTAATAAACATGACAGTTCAGCATGCATCGAGTCAGCAATTGTTGTTTCCGTTACATTTGTATTTTTCTAACGATGAGATGCAACTTATAACAGAATTGCAGACGGCTTTAATTAATACGGGTTTTGTTTTTGAAGCTTCGATTGACAACCAAATAGTGATCTCTGGATTGCCCGTTAAAGTTACCGAGAGTGAAGCTTCTATGGTGTTAGAACAATTACTCAGTGATCTTCACGATGGTATTCCGGAAAGCAGTTTTAGTCAAAATGATTCGATTGCCAAATCGATGGCGAAAAGTTTGGCCGTTAAAACAGGAACTTATTTAACTCAAAAAGAACAAGAGAATCTGGTAAACGGTTTATTTGCTTGTAAAGAGCCCAATGTTTCCCCTTTTCAAAAACCCACTTTCATCACCATGCGGGTGGAAGATTTAGATAAAAAATTCGCCATATGATGCAGATTTCCCCGACTGTCAAACAGTTATTGATTATTAATATTTTATTTTTTATAGGCTCCCAGTTTGTAGGTGATGCCGCTTACAATTATTTGTCGCTATTCTTTTTTGAGAATGCCAAATTTCAATATTGGCAGCCTATCACGCACATGTTCATGCATGCCGGAATTATGCATATTGCCTTTAATATGTTTGCCTTGTATTCCTTCGGATCGGTATTAGAGCATTATTGGGGCTCAAAAAAGTTTTTATTTTTTTATCTTTCGTGCGGATTGGGAGCCGCACTTTTGCACACCGCTGTCAATTATTATTTTTTCCACGACGGTTTGACTACTCTTACGCAGGCAGGCTTTGTCAAAACAGACATTTATAGTTTATTGAACGAAGGGAAAATAGACAATCGTTGGACGGAAGCGATAGGCGCTTCAGGTGTTGATCGGTTTGCGGGCTCGTTTGCTGCTCCTGCCGTGGGGGCATCGGGAGCGATTTACGGATTGTTGGTGGCGTTTGCCTTTATGGTTCCCAATGCAGAACTTGCATTGATGTTTATTCCGATACCCATCAAAGCAAAATACTTTGTGCCGGGTTTGCTGGTGGTCGATTTGTTTCTAGGAGTTTCGGGAAAATCAATTTTTGGAGGAAGTGGCGGTATCGCCCATTTTGCACATATTGGCGGTGCCATTGTCGGATTTTTAATGATGTGGTATTGGAAGAAAAATAGCTTTAATAAAAATCGTTGGAATTAATTATATAGAGAATGAATATTTTAGACGATTTAAAACTACAGTATAAAATTGGCGGCATTTCGCAGCAAATCATCTATTGGAATGTAGCATTTTTTGTTATTCCGTATGTGCTTTTTGCCGTATTGGCTTTGTTTTCTGTCAATATCGATTTTCTGAAATATGTAAGTCTGTCTTCGAATCCCGCTGATTTGTTGTGGAAACCTTGGTCAATCATTACCTATGCTTTTTTTCATTCAGGATTTCTACATCTTTTGTTTAACATGTTGGTTTTAAATTTCTCTAGCCGATTATTTCTGACCTATTTTACACAAAAGCAATTTTTGAATTTGTATTTTGTAGGAAGTATTTTTGCCGGAATAATTTATATCTGCTGTTATTTTTTATTTCCCTCGCTGGCGCATTTGAACGTGAGTTTAGTGGGCGCATCAGGCGCTATCATGGGAATTCTGTTCGCAGTAGCGGCGTATTCTCCGTTTATGGAAGTCAGATTGCTTTTGATCGGTAACGTCAAACTATGGCATATTGCTTTTTTCTTGATTATTATTGACTTGATTCAGTTGCCATTAGAAAATACTGGCGGTCATCTGGCACATTTGGGAGGCGCGCTATTTGGTTATCTTTACATCAAACAATTGCAGCGCGGGAACGATTTGGGCAGTTGGTTTTCAAACACCATTGATGCTGTTGTCAGTGCTTTTGGGAAGCAAAAAGCAACGCCGTTCAAACGAGTGCACAGAAATTATGCACCCAAGCCCGAAATAACTGTATCTAAAATCGTAAGTAAAGATAAAGCGCAACAACAAATTGATGAGATCTTAGATAAAATAAGCCAATCCGGTTATGACAGTCTGACCAAAGAAGAAAAAGAATTTTTGTTTAAAGCAGGAAAATAGTTTGGGCAATTAAATTTAAGGGGCCCATAAACAACAAAATTAATTAATGAAAAGACTTTCATGGTTCAATAAAACGATGTTTTTTTTCAATATAGTTTTGGCTATAGTGACGTTCGTAGCGTATGTATTACCGTTTTTGGCTCCGAAATTATTTCCAGTGCTTTCCGTTTTAACCTTAGTATTACCGCTTTTTCTATTACTGAATGGATTGTTTTTTATCTACTGGTTACTTCAGTTCAAAAGACAAATGCTACTATCGGCTCTGGTGTTGTTGATGGGCATCACTTTTATCAATAAGTTTTATAAATTTTCAGCTACCAATTTACCCGAAAACGACAACGATTTTGTAGTGATGAGTTATAATGTTCGTTTGTTCAATCTGTTTGAATGGTTGCCCAAGGAAAATGTGTACAAAGATATTCAGGCCTTTATTACCGATAAAAACCCCGATATTCTATGCATTCAGGAATTTTCGTATGCAGCTGATATCGATTTAAAAGTCTATCCGCACCGTTATATTCTTATGGAAGGCAATAAAATAAGAACAGGACAGGCGATTTTTTCTAAATTCCCGATCATTGACGAAGGCAATTTGGTTTTTCCAAAATCGAACAACAATGTAATTTTTGCGGATATCAAAAAAGGAAAAGATATTATCCGTGTGTACAACATGCATCTGCAGTCGATTAAAATTTCACCCGATGTCAATGAGATTTCCGAAAATATTGATGAAATTAACCAAGAAAAATCACAATTGTTTATCAAAAGAATCGGATTGGCCTTCACAAAGCAACAGCAACAAGCCGAAATTATCATGAACCATAAAAAAAACTGTCCGTATCCAATTGTCATTTGTGGTGATATGAATAACAGTCCGTTTTCGTACGTATACCGCAATGTCAAAGGAACGTTAAATGATGCGTTTGAAGAAGCTGGTAGTGGTTTTGGTAAAACCTATAATTTCAAATATTATCCCGCTCGAATTGATTATATTTTCGCAGACCCAGCGATAAAAGTAAAAAGTTTTGAAAATTTTCCTGATTTTGTAAACTCCGACCATTTTCCTATCCTAACACGACTGTCAATTCAATAGATTGCTACAGTTGCTGTTTTTTTAGATAATCCAGTGCAAAACGCCCTTCGTTAAAGAGCAAATCGAGACTGCTTAAATTATTGATAAAGCCGTGTTTGTCTTCAAAGACCTGTTTGTAATGTTCAAATACAGCGGGGTCTTTTTTGCCGTTGGCCAAAATTCTCCAATCATCGACATCCGAAACCCGATGAAAATATTCGGTTGTTTTGGTATATTCTATGTTTAACCCCATAAGTTTCGCCACCATTTCGGTAGTTTCCAGGTTTAGATCCATCAGAAAAGTATGCTTCTTCTCGAAAATTGGCTTGAGTAAATCTTCAAAATATTCAAAAAATGGCGAAGAGCGGTAGCTGGCTTCCAACGATTTAAAATGCTGTTTTTGCCAGTTGAAAGCGTTTTCGAGTTTTACATCTTTGGTTTTCTGATGCTTTTCTTTGGTATGTTTGACCGGAATATTGAGCAATTGTTTTCCGTTTGGACTGTAAATATACATCCGGGTTCTATTGGTCTGCTTTTGGAAATTGTCTTCCATCTCGAAGCATATCGTCGTTGCTTTCGCCATCGCTACAAAATGGCTGATCGACGGAAAATAGGTAGGATGAAGCAGCAAATTCATTTAATTAGATCTTAAAAAACACAATTGACAAATTAACTATTTTCTTTCTTTTTGTTTAAAAAAAAGGTAATTCCAAAATAGGCAACTAAGGCAATTAGGAAGAATTTAAAATAAGAGTAGGGCTGGCCTTCACCTCCAACAGTAGTAAACAAACGTTCCCAACGAATCTTGCCCAACCCCTTTCCGTTCGAATCCAAACTCATCCAAATTAAAACCGGTTTGCCAACGACATGATTTTGAGGAACAAAGCCCCAGTAACGACTGTCTTCAGAGTTGTGGCGATTGTCTCCCATCATCCAGTAGTAATTTTGTTTGAAGGTGTAAGATTTGACAACTTGTCCGTTGATACGAATTTCATCTCCTGTTGCTTTTAAATCATTGCCTTCATATTCTGTGATTATGCGTCTGTAAAACGGCAGAGACTTCGCGTTTAAAGCGACTGTTTTTCCTTCTTTCGGAATGTAGATCGGGCCATAATTATCCCGATTCCAATTGGTTACATTTTGAGGAAAAACGCCATGACTGCCCAGTTCAGGAGCATGTCCAATATTCTGAACGATACTCGTTACGATTGGATTATTCTTCAATCTTCCCACGGCCTCTTCGGTGAGCGCAGCAAAAGTAAATGTATTTTGAGAGTCTTGGCGGATGCCATCTGTAATGTGCAAATCGCTCATAAGATAGGTAGGGTCAAACGAACCCTGGCCATTAGTAGTCACAGTGTAAGAAAATTGTGGCTTTGCCCTTTCAGGTAAAACCAATAGTTTGCCATTGATAAAAACGTTACCGTCTTTTATAAACAAACTATCACCAGCAATACCGACACATCTTTTTACATAATTCGATTTTTTGTCAATAGGCTTGTCTGCTTTCCGGTTTGAGGTATCAAAAAATTTATAAACTGTATCTACCGGCCAGTTGAAAACAACAATATCATTGCGTTCTATTTTTTGAATTCCAGGAAACCTAAAATAGGGTAGCTGTGGCCAGTTACAATAAGATTTGGTGTGTAAAACAGGAATAGTGTCATGAACCATCGGCAACGCTACTGCAGTCATCGGCGTACGTGCGCCGTAATGAAACTTACTGACGAACAGGAAATCTCCAACCAATAACGATTTTTCTAACGACGAAGTGGGTATTGTAAAAGGTTGCATGATGTAAGTATGCACGAGAGTAGCGACCACTATTGCAAATAGAAATGAGCTGATCGTGTCGGCGCCACGATTGGTGGGAATCAGACTTCGGTCAGAAATGTAATTCAAGGGCTGGGTATAATTGACATAGACCAAATACAAACCGAAGGTGGAAATACCCAGTAATGTGTCTGCCGTTTTATTTTTCCCAAAACTCCTTAACGTTTCTACCCACACCACAGGAAACATGATTAAATTGACAATCGGAACGAACAACAAAATAGTCCACCAAGTCGGACGGTTGATAATTTTCATTAAAACGATGGCATTGTATACCGGAACCATGGCTTCCCAACGTTTTCTGTTGGCAGCTTCATACAATTTCCAGGTCCCTATGAAATGTAAAACTTGTACAATTAAGAAAAAAACGAACCATTGGAAGAGTGTCATAATATGTTTATTTTATTGTTCGGTTATTGTATGCTGTCTAAATGCAAGACGTCTTTTATCGTAAATACGCCCGTTTTTCCTACAAGCCATTCCGCAGCAATGACGGCGCCCAGTGCAAACCCCTCGCGATTGTGTGCGGTATGCTTGATGTCGATGGTATCCACAGCCGAGTGGTAACTAACGATATGGGTTCCCGGCACATTGTCAATCCTTTCAGACTCAATTAAAATCTCATCTGCATTCGCTTTTTCCAACGCCCAGCTAGAATAGTCAGAATTTTCTATTATGCCTTTGGCCAAGGTAATTGCTGTTCCGCTGGGCGCATCGAGTTTTTGAGTATGGTGAATTTCCGCTATCTTCACTTGGTACTGATTGAATCTGGACATGATCCTTGCTAGATAATCATTCAATTCAAAGAAAATATTGACGCCCAAACTAAAATTCGAGCTGTAAATAAAAGCGCCTTTTTTTTCGTTACACCGCAGCGTCACTTTATCATAATCCTGAAGCCATCCGGTTGTTCCGCTCACTATCGGAATGTTAGTCTCAAAACATTGTTCAATGTTACGCACGGCCGAATCAGGAACGCTAAAATCGATCGCCACATCAGCTGCTGTTAGTCGGTCAAAAGTGTCTGCGCTGGTTTTTCGAAATACGATTTCATGTCCTCGTTGCATGGCGATTTGTTCAATCACCTTGCCCATTTTCCCATATCCCAACAGTGCTATTTTCATTAGAATTTATAATTTACAGCAATGCCAATGCTGGGTTTAAAATCGCTATTATTGGGATATAAATTGGGTACCAGTGATAAATTATCATTAACATTGAATTGACCCAAATGCGCATCTACATTGGCATCTACAATATTCAAAATATAGAATGCAGCGGTGATCAACAATGAAAGATCTCGATTTCGCTGGTAAAATCGCTGTGCTGTAATCAAACGGTTCGAATCTAAATAGGAATATTTGTCGTTTACGATCCCTGCCAACCGGCTTTTGTATTCATCCCGAAATTCATGGTATTTGGCATTGTTGGTCGAATAAAAATACAAACTGGTTCCAATCGCTCCATAGACTAACGGAATTTTCCAATATTTTTTGTTGTAAGCCTGCCCCAATCCCGGTAATATGGCAGAATAGAATGCTGCCTTTGCAGGCGCTAGCGGATTAATTTCCTTGTCTTTTATGGTGTCTTTTGAAATTAAAGCCGCATCGGTATTGCCCTGAGCAAAAAGCATCGGGTTTTGAAAAAGGAAGAATAATGCTATGAGGGTATATTTTAACACTAACCTTTAATCAGTTTTATAATTCGGTTAAAATCTTCCTCGGAATGAAAGGGAATGGTGATTTTTCCCTTGCCATTTCCCGCTACTTTTACATCTACTTTTGCACCAAAATAAGAGGCGATTGCTTTTTTTTCTGCTTCGGCTATGTCGAAAGAATTTGCTTTTGGAGTTGTTTTTAAGACTTTGTGGTTTAAGCTTTCCTGATAGTTTTTAACCAAAACTTCGGTCTCGCGAACCGATAAATTTTCACTCACTATTTTTTGGTAAATATCAGTTTGAACGTCCTGATCTTCAATATTGATAATAGCCCTACCGTGGCCCATACTTATAAATCCATCGCGGATACCGGTTTGGATGATAGGATCGAGCTTTAAAAGTCGCAAATAATTGGCAATTGTAGAGCGTTTTTTTCCAACCCGTTCGCTCATTTGTTCTTGTGTAAGCTGAATTTCGTCAATCAAACGTTGGTAAGAAAGTGCAATTTCAATCGGATCTAAATCATGACGTTGGATGTTTTCCACCAAAGCCATTTCTAAAGATTCTTGGTCGTTGGCAATTCTAATAAATGCTGGAACGGTCGTCAATCCTATAATCTTGGAAGCGCGCAACCTTCGTTCACCAGAAATCAATTGGTATTTATTGAAGTCTAACTTACGGACGGTAATCGGCTGAATTACACCTAGTTCTCGAATTGAATTCGCCAATTCTTGTAACGATTCCGCATTAAAATTGCTTCTGGGCTGGAACGGATTGATCTCGATGACTTCGATTTCTAGTTCGATGATATGACCAACTAGCTTATCAGCGTTTTTATCGTCTACCGATTGAATATTATTTTCAGGATCTTTTAGCAAAGCCGACAATCCTCTTCCCAAAACTTGTTTTCTAACTACTTGTGCCATAAAGCTATTTGCTGTTTTTCTTTATAATTTCTTGTGCCAAGTGCAAATAATTGGTAGCGCCTTTGCTCGTCGCGTCGTAATTGATAATACTTTCACCAAAACTGGGCGCTTCACTAAGTTTCACATTTCTCTGAATAATTGTTTCAAAAACCATATCATGAAAATGTTTTTGTACTTCTTCTACCACCTGATTAGACAATCGCAACCTCGAATCGAACATCGTCAATAATAAACCTTCAATGTCGAGATCGGGATTGTGAATTTTCTGTACGCTTTTGATCGTATTGAGCAATTTTCCCAAACCTTCAAGGGCATAGTATTCGCACTGAATCGGAATTACTACAGAGTCGGCGGCCGTTAAAGCATTTAACGTCAGCAGTCCCAATGATGGGGCACAGTCAATTAAAATATAGTCATAACGGTCTTTGATATTAGCCAAAGCCTGTTTGAGCATGTATTCTCTATTTTCTTTATCGACGAGTTCAATTTCAATGGCCACCAAATCGATATGGGCTGCAATCACATCCACATTGGGCGCCGAGCATTTGATGATTGCCTCTTCGGGAAGGTTGCTGTGTTCTAAAACCTGATAGGTTCCGATAACAACATTATCAACGTCAATCCCTAAACCAGAACTCGCATTGGCTTGCGGATCTGCATCAATTAGTAAAACCTTTTTTTCTAAAACACCCAGCGAAGCCGCCAAGTTTACCGAGGTGGTGGTTTTTCCGACACCGCCTTTCTGGTTGGCAATAGCAATGATTTTACCCATTTATTTTTTAAAATTTTGAGCCGTAAAAATACAATTATTTATGGGTTTTTCAAGGCTTATTTGTTAACAAAAAGCGAAAGTTCGAAAATCTAGTCATCATCCTAGAAACCATTATCACATAAAATACAATGGTTTTTCAGGAGCTGATTCCCGCTATCCACTTTATCTTTTGCTGTGCAAAAGGATGCCGTTACTATCCGGGCTAGGCCATGGAGTTGCAAACGAAAGAATTTGTTGCGTTTGTTATCTTTATTCAGCGATTCTTTTTAGCCTTAATCATCGCTTCTAGTTGGTCCCATAAGGCTTCCGGAATCGACTCAAGCAAATTGAATTGTCCCGCTCCTTTAAGCCATTCCCCGCCATCAATTACCACAACTTCTCCGTTGATATACGCTGAAAAATCAGAAACCAAATAGGCGGCCAGGTTGGCTAATTCTTGGTGGTCACCGACCCGTTTTAAAGGAACTTTTTTCGCCAAGTCAAATTTTTCGGCCAAGTCGCCAGGTAACAGTCGATCCCAAGCGCCCTTCGTAGGGAAAGGTCCCGGTGCGATAGCATTCGATCGGATGCCATATTTGGCCCATTCAACGGCAAGACTTCGCGTCATGGCTAAAACGCCAGCTTTTGCAGTAGCACTGGGCACGACATAGGCAGAGCCAGTAAACGCGTAGGTAGTTACAATATTTAAAATGGTAGCGTTTGGTTTTTTGGTGTCAATCCAGTGCTTTCCGAAAGCAAGCGTACAGTTTTTTGACCCCTTCAGTACGATATCGATTACAGTATCGAAGGCATTGGCCGACAACCGTTCGGTCGGGGAAATGAAATTTCCAGCGGCATTGTTAAGCAATACATCTACTGTTCCGAAAGCAGTAAGCACTTGTTGTAGCATATTTTCGACTTCTTCATAATGGCGCACATCGCACGCAACAGGAAGACAAGTGCCGCCAGTTTCAGCTTCTAATGCTGTGGCAGTTTCTTTGAGTTTCTCATAATCCCTCGAGGTAATGGCTACCTGCGCGCCGAGTTCTAAAAAATACTTGGTCATGGCCTTCCCCAAACCACTTCCACCACCGGTAACGACAATCACTTTACCTAATAAGGCATCATCACGGAGCATTTTTGCTGCAAAATTCATAGGTTTTGTTTTGGTAAAAATAATAAAAAAAACCTGCAATAATTTGCAGGTTTTTTTTATTTAAGGAAATGCTAAACGAATTGCGGTTTCGTTTCTTGAAGATTCTTGTCTTTTCGATCGTGTCCCTCAAGTTTTACCAATTTGTTATAGATTCCTAATAGAAGGAATGGTGCGGCCCATTGACCAACAAACAATGCGGTGTGTTTTTCGCCCTTGGCTTTAAATATCGCAGAAGCTCCAATTGATGCTAGTGCAGCCCAAAGAAATAAATCAGATGGGAGTTTAGAAGTTTGATTTTCAATGGCTTTGGCAATTTTGCCTTCCGTGTGATCTGTTTCGATTAGTGTCATGATTTTAATGAATTAAATTTTAAATTGGATTTTAAGTAAAGTTACCGACAAGATCGAAAGGCAACTTTATAAAATTTTGGTTTATAATTGTGAAATTCAGGAAATGAGAAACGATTCCAACAAAAAATCCTCTCTGCAAAAACAGAAAGGATTGGTATTGGTCGGGATGACTGGATTCGAACCAGCGACCCCTAGCACCCCATGCTAGTACGCTACCTGGCTGCGCTACATCCCGAAGTAAGGCTGCAAATATATTTTATTTATTGAAAGTGAAAAAACTTTTCGGGCAATAATTCTTTAAAAGTAGTGCATGTTTTTTTTTATTGGACAAAGCTAGGATTCAGGCGGCTTCTGTATTTTCTAAAAATTCTTTTCGCATGGGTTTTTCAAGAAAACTTTCAATGTTTATATTATCAAAGGCACACTTGATGTCATTTTCATCAATGCAAGACGACACAACAAACAACCCGCGACAATCTTTTTTTAAGAGGTTGGCAATTTATTGAATGATTCTATAAACTCAAAGGCAGAGATGTTCGGCAGGTAAATATCGACGAAAATAATATCGGGTGGCGCTGCAATATGCTGATGACGCT
>JACMOK010000034.1 GCA_014378065.1 Flavobacterium sp. | reverse complement strand
GCTTTTATGCCAGTCATTGTTATGTTCTACATTAATATCGCCTCGAACATCTTCTGACTGCCAACTTTTTGGGCCTTCAGTAATTTGATAACCTCCAGCATCTGGTCCGGTTACAATATCAAATACACGCCATTTTACATCTCCTGTGTGGTACTTTTGGGCATGAGTTGCGATGGCTTTTTCAAATTCAAGTTGTTTTTCAACTTTTGGAAATTCTCGTGTAGTGGAAATCACATTTTTGGTTTGGCTGATGCCTAAAAAAGGAATAAGGATTAAAAGAAGAAAAATTGTTTTCATCTTTAATTGCAAATGGTTTTTCATAATTATCGGTTTTATTGATTAGATAGAATTAACAATTAATTCTAGGTCTAAATAACTGATAATCAATAATTATAAAAAGTGAGTTAGGACAAAAAGGGGTTAGAATTGTCCGAAGTGCGGGTTTTTTTTATCGGGGAAGAAAGAAGATAGAAAATAGAAGCTAGAAAATGGGCGATATATGGTGGATGAAAAAATAAATTACGGCCAATGATGTTATTGAGAAATCTTAAGTCCTGTACCTTAATTCGTATTTTATTTTTTATGCTGCTTTCATTTTGAAATCAAAAATAAGTGTCGTTCCGTTTTGAAATTCTTCCCGCATGGTGCCATTTAGTTGATTGGTAAGTAAGGAGATTAATTGGCTGCCAAATCCTGTTCCGTGAGTTATGCCTGATTTTCCTACGCCATTGTCTGCTACCTCCAGCCTTAGTATATTGTTTTCTTGTTTTTTGAGTTTGATGATTATGGTTCCTTTTTCGCCATTTGGGAACGCATATTTAATGCAGTTGGTCAACAATTCATTGACAATTAATCCCAGCGGAACTGCTGTATCAATATCTAAATCGAGATTTTCCATCGCCAGTTCCAAACCGACGCGTTGTTCTGCGCCAAAACTATCAAGGATACTTTCGCTGAGATTTAAGAAATAATCTTTCATTTCTACGGCACCAAGATTGGTTCCTTGATAAAGTTTTTGATGCACAATACCAATAGAATTTACTCGATTTTGTCCCTCGGTCATGGCATCTTTGGTATTTGGATCATCAATTTGAGCTGACTGCAAAGCCAATAAACTCGACACTACTTCGAGATTGTTTTTGACCCGATGGTGAATTTCTCGGAGTAACAACTCGTTTTCTAAATTTTTCTTGTCCAATAATTCGTTTTTACTTTCTAAATTATCATTTAAAACTTCTAGTTTTTTATTGCTCTTTTGTTTTTGTTCGTAATTCCAAAATAAAAACACCAAAAGCAAAATCACCACAAGCAAAGCGACTATGAAAATTGTTTGTTCGTTTTGTTTTTTTGAAATCAATTTTTTCTGACTTAATACATTTATTTTCAATTCATTTTCTCGCAAACTGCGTTCGTTTCTTTCTGATTGGAAAGTGATTGATTGGTTGTAAAATATTTTAAAATATGTCAACGCGGTTGGTAAATCTCCATTGAGTTGATAGGCTTCGCCAATATACATATTCATATCAAGAGCCGCTTTTTTGTTCTTTAAAAGCACATATCCTTTTTGGCTTTTTATGTAGTTTTCAATCGCCAATTCATACTTTTTTTCTCTCCTATAAATATCAGCCAATATGCCATAAGCATAAGGAGTAATGTTGCTTTTTTTGATTTTATATTGTTCTAAAATAGCCAATGCTTTTAGAATATAATTTTTACCTTCTTCGTATTGCACTTTACTTATGGTTTTTTGACCTTTAACCGGAAAAGTAAGTAAATCTCTACCATGTGTCACATAATACAACGCATGTTTTTGTGGCTCGGTAATATATTTTAAAATAGAATTTATTTTTTCAGCATAAAAATAAACCGAATCTTTGTGACGTAAATCAAAATAAGAAATTATGCTTCTATATGCGTCGTGCAGTTGCAATGCGTAAATTTGAGGATTTTTTTTCTCGTAAAAAATTCGGCTTTTGGTTAAGTTTTTATAAGCAATTTCTTGTTCGTCTGCCAAGCCATACCTTTCATAAAAAATTCCTTTGTCTAAAACAACTTTGCCTACCAAATCTTGATTTTTAAAATTTTCAGACAACGCAATAGCTTTACTAAAAAGCGATAAAGCGGTTTTGTTTTGCCCTAATTCAAGTTTAATAAACGCCCAATTGCTTAAAAATTCGTACTTTAATTCGTTGTTTTTTGGCTGATTATTTTCTGTATTTAAATAGTGCCATCCAATTTTTGACAGCGAATCTAAACTATATATTGAATAATCCACTTTTGAAAAACGGCTGCGTTGCAAATAAATATTTGCTAGTTCACCGTTAAAACAGGAAGGTTTTTTTTGAAGTAATGTAGTGGCTTTTTCAAAATAAATTCGGATACTGTCTGGGTTATAATCCGGTATGTTTTGAAATCGAATGGCTTTGTTTTCATAGATTTTACTCCATTTTAAAATAGTTTCATTGTTAGAATCAGTTTGAGAAATTCCTTTACAAAAAACTAAAAGCAAAACAAAAAAGATTTTTTTTTTCATTGCATTAAGGAAACTATATTTTTTGAATGTGTTGCAACAATTCTTTCTTCAAATCGGAACTTATCGGAATAGCCTTTTTAGCAATAACAACATGGCTTGTAGCAATTTCATCGATGTGTGAAAGATTGACGATGAACGAACGGTGAATCCTCAAAAGGGTATGTGTAGTCAATTTTTCTTCTAAATATTTTAAAGTCGTAACCAGTAAATGCTCTTTATCCCTGCAATGAATTTTGCAATAATTGCGCTCGGCTTCGATGTATAAAATCGAATCTAGAGAAACCTTAACCATTTTATCATGACTGCGAACAAAGATGCAATCACTCAATACAAATGGACTTCGGGTTTCCAAATCCAGTTCTTTTTCCTCTAGAATCCGAATTAAAGTTAGTTCAATTGCACGTTGTAAATCTAATTTTTTAAAGGGTTTAGAAATAAAAGCATACGGATGCGTTGCTTTTGCTCTGTTGAAATGTGCTTCGTCAGCATTTGCAGTCAAATAAATAATTGGTATTTTAAATTCTTTTTGGATAATATGGACCAATTCAATACCATCAAAATCACCTTTTAAATTGATGTCCATCAAAATAATATCTGGAGGGTAGCTTCTAATACTTGGCAGTACTTCTTCAGCTCTAGGAATAATTCCTAGTACTTCATAGTCTAAATTATTGAGTTGTAGCGCAATGTTGGCTGCAATAATCATTTCGTCTTCTACAATCAATATTTGAATTGGCTTGCCCATTTACGTCAAAATTTTATTATAAATATTGAGATTATTTTATTTATTTATATATTTCCAACTCGTTGGGTGCAATTATTTAAAGTAAAAAACATTGATTAGATATTGGTCAAGATAGTTAAATTCAGTACCCTGATGTCGGTAAACAAACTAATATGTATGTCAAATATAGTAAAAAATTATTTTAGAGTTTTAGAAGCTATAAGTTCTTTGAATTTTGATTTAGAATATAAATATCGAGCTGGCAGAAAATACAAAATGTCTGATTTGGAAGTAATTGCGCTGAGTTTGACCGCTGAGTTCATGTCAATTGACAGTGAGAACGCATTATTTAATCAGTTAAAAAACGGAAAGATTTCCAATCTGATTGAGCCAAGCCAGTTTAACAAAAGGAGAAGAAAGTTGTTTTTATTCTCCGAGCAAGTTAGAGCCAAATTAGCATCTTATTTTTTAGAGTTTGAAGATTATTTTATTGTTGATAGTATGCCTTTGGAAATTTGTAAATTCTCACGTCACAACAGCATTAAAATATGTAAGGAAGAATTTGAAATGGCTCCGTCGAAAGGTTTTTGTGCTTCACAGAACAATTGGTTTTATGGATATAAACTTCACGGAGTATGTTCAGTTTCGGGTGTTTTTCATTCATTAGATATTACCAAATCGAGTGTTCACAACGTTCACTTTTTAAAAAAATATTAAACAACAAATGTCTGATTGTGTGTTACTTGGAGATAGAGGTTATTTGTCGTCAACGATACAGTTGGATTTATTTGAAACGGCAAATATAAAATTAGAGACGCCAATGAGAATCAACCAGGCTAACTACAAAAAACAACCGTATGTTTTTAGAAAATCAAGGAAACGCATTGAAAGTTTATTTTCTCAATTGTTTGATCAGTTTATGATTAGAAGAAATTATGCAAATTTTTTTCAGGGTTTTTAAAACCAGAATTTTAGCAAAAATAACAGCATTGACATTGGTTCAATACATCAATAAATTCATCTTTGACAGACCAATAAATAATATTAAAACGCAAATCATTTAATTACACCCAACGGGTTAAAATAATAAATAAGAACAGACACTAATTGAATCATCATGAATGACAAAGCGCACTGGGAACATGTTTACGCTGCAAAAACAGCAAACGAAGTTAGTTGGTTTCAAAAATATCCGAAAACAGCGGTAGATTACATTGAAGCATTAGCTTTGCCTAAAACCGCAAAGATCGTTGACGTTGGTGGAGGCGACAGCAATTTGGCTGCATCCTTACTGGAACTAGGTTACAATAACATTTGGGTTGTCGACATCTCAACGACAGCTTTAGCAAAAGCAAAGATACGGCTGGGTAAGAAGGCTGCATCCATACATTGGATTGTCTCAGACATTACTGAATGGGAAACTGACCTACAGTTTGATTTTTGGTATGATCGAGCGGTGTTCCATTTCTTAACCGACTCTGTTCCTATTCAAAAATATATCGCGCTTGTCAATAAAGCGGTTGTGCATGGAGGAAATTTTCTATTGGGCACTTTTTCAGCAATCGGCCCTTTAAAATGCAGTGGGTTGGAGGTCAAACAATATTCAGAAGAGACGATGCGAAAAACGTTCTTACCAAATTTTGAAGCGGTACAGTGTTTTACTGAAAATCATACAACGCCTTTTAATACTGTCCAACATTTTCAGTTTTGCGGATTTAAAAAATTACTTAACACCGGGAAATCTTTTTAAGCTATTTCACCAAATCATAACTATTGCAATATTTAAAAAAAATTATATTTTTTATAACAAATTTTTAAAAAAAATACTTTTACCTTTGACAGATAAATTATTTTCAATGTATTTAAATCAACTGCATCACCATCATCTACATAATTGCATTCAAGCGATGTGTTGATGGTATCCGTGTAAATCACAATATTCTAAAACCCGTTTGAGTACATCAAACGGGTTTTTTATTGCTCCTTGCTGTACTCATTCTTAAACTTAAAAATATAATGAGTGTATTAAAATTAGCCATTCAGAAGTCAGGTCGTCTCAACGAAGACAGTTTAAAAATCTTGAAGGATTGCGGAATTTCGATCGAAAATGGGAACGACCAGCTAAAGGCAGCTGCTAGCAATTTTCCTTTAGAAGTATTATTTCTGCGAAATTCTGACATCCCACAATACCTTCTTGACGGGGTAATCGATGTTGCAATTGTAGGCGATAATTTATTACTAGAAAAAGGAAATAATATTGCAATTTCGCAAAAGTTAGGCTTTTCAAAATGCAGGGTTTCAGTCGCGGTACCGAAAACATTTGAGTTTAATTCCATTGACGATTTGTCCAATTTGCGAATTGCCACTTCTTACCCCAATACGGTTTTAAATTACTTCAAATCCAAAAAAATTAGCGTAGAACTCCACGAAATCTCGGGCTCTGTCGAAATTGCACCAAACATCGGATTGGCCGATGCCATCGTTGATATTGTTTCTAGCGGTAACACTTTGTTTAAAAACAATCTGAAAGAAGTCGCCGTCATCTTCCAAAGCGAAGCAGTCCTAGCACTCTCGCCTAAAATTAGTCCAAGCAGTCAAAAAATACTCAGTCAATTAGAGTTTAGAATCAAATCGGTACTCAAAGCACGGCATTGCAAATACATTTTAATGAATGTTCCCAATGATAGGATTGCGCAGGTCAGTGCGATCTTGCCGGTTTTAAAAAGTCCCACCATCATGCCCTTGGCCGATAAAGAATGGAGCAGCTTGCATTCAGTAATCCATGAAGATCAATTTTGGGAAGTCATTGATCAACTAAAGCAAGCCGGTGCCGAAGGGATTCTTGTGTGTCCTATTGAAAAAATGGTTTTGTAAGTAACACAAAAAAAAGTAATACAAATGATAAAAATTAACTTTCCCACGGCAGCATCGCAGGCCAAACTGATCAAAAGACCCAGCGCTTCGTTTGGGGTGTTCAGTGATGAAGTAAAACAAATTTTCAACGCCGTGCGCCTTCAAGGTGATGCGGCAATTAAAAAGTACACGTTTTTATTTGACAAAGTCAAAATTGAGAATGTTCAAGTAACCGAAGGTGAAATTTTCAATGCAATTGGTTTGGTTTCAAATGAATTAAAAGCAGCCATTCAACTGGCCAAATCGAATATAGATCAATTTCATGCCGCTCAAAAAACAATAAAGGTCGCAGTAGAAACTATGGAAGGGGTTTTTTGCTGGCAGGAAAAACGGCCCATCCAATCGGTAGGATTGTACATTCCGGGAGGAACGGCACCTTTGTTTTCTACGGTTTTGATGTTGGCTACACCGGCAAAACTGGCAGGGTGTAGTGAAATTATTTTGTGTACACCGCCAGATTCGGCGGGCAACGTTGCGCCAGCGATATTGTATGCCGCTGCGCTTTGCGGTGTAAAAACTATTTTTAAAGTGGGCGGTATCCAAGCCATTGCAGCCATGACATTCGGAACAAAAAAAATACCGAAGGTTTTGAAAATTTTTGGTCCGGGCAATCAATATGTAACCCATGCAAAGCAATGGGCAACCCAATATGGAGTAGCCATTGATATGCCGGCCGGTCCTAGTGAGTTGCTGGTGGTGGCCGACGATTCAGCGGTGCCGGCTTTTGTGGCTTCCGATTTATTAAGTCAAGCCGAACACGGGGTCGACAGTCAGGTTATTCTGGTTTCCAATTCCATTCCGTTGTTAGAGGCGGTAGCTCGTGAAATGCGATTGCAGCTCAAGGTCTTGCCTCGAAAAAAAATAGCCGAAAAAGCTATCCGAAAATCAAAGCTGATTTATATCAAAAATGACTCAGATGCACTTGATTTCATTAATCAATATGCCCCGGAACATTTGATTATTTGTTCAAAACAAGACCATTTTTATATTGATAACATTCAAAACGCAGGTTCCGTATTTATAGGCAACTACACCCCAGAAAGCGCCGGCGATTATGCCTCGGGAACCAATCATACGCTGCCTACCAATGGCTACGCCAAAAATTACTCAGGCGTAAACCTAGACAGTTTCCTCAAAACGATGACCTTTCAGAAAATAACGCCGAAAGGAATACAGAATATAGGAAAAGCAATTGAAATTATGGCTGAAGCAGAAGGTTTGCATGGTCATAAAAATGCGGTATCCTTGCGGCTGGCAGCCTTGGATGAAATGCCGTCTTCGCCCGTCACCACTTTAAAAAATGCCGTATGACAGATTTAAAAAAGCTAACACGCAAAAACATTCTAGACAGCAAACCGTATGCTTCGGCTCGAGACGAATTCAAAGATTTTGAGCAAGGGATGGTCTTTCTTGATGCCAATGAAAATCCCTTTAATAATGGCAGCAACCGCTATCCCGATCCACAGCAACGAAAGTTAAAACAAGTGCTGGCAATTGTAAAAGAAACTTCGGAAAATCATATTTTACTCGGAAACGGTAGCGATGAGGTATTGGATCTGTTGTTTCGTGCTTTTTGCGAGCCACACATCGACAATGTGATCACGTTGCCACCAACTTACGGAATGTATGGTGTTTTGGCCAACTTGAATGCAGTTGAAAACAGAGAGGTGGTGCTAACCGACACCTTTCAACCTGATATTTTAGGTATCCTAAATCAAATTGACACCAACACCAAATTGATTTTTTTCTGTTCTCCAAACAATCCTACTGGAAATTCATTTTCAGAGAAATACATCTTAGAATTGCTGCAAAAATTCGATGGTCTTGTGGTTTTGGATGAAGCTTATATTGATTTTTCAGATCGGCCGAGTTGGTTAAAAAAATTGGCACAATATCCGAATTTGGTCATCACCCAAACGCTGTCTAAGGCATACGGAATGGCAGGAATTCGGGTGGGGATTTTATACGCTGCTGCCGAAATCATTTACATTTTAAATTCCATAAAGCCACCTTACAATATAAACGGATACAGTCAGCAATTAGCCTGCACAAGAATGGCAAACATGGCTGACATCCAAAATCAAATTCAAGTGATAAAAAGCCAAAAAGCCGTATTGATTTCGCAATTGAAAACCATTCCACTCATACAAAAAATACATCCATCTGATGCCAATTTTGTATTGATTGCAGTGGATGATGCAACGTTGCGATACAAACAATTGCTGGAAAATCGCATCGTTGTTCGCAACCGAAGTCATGAACCTTTGTGTGAGAATTGCCTCAGGGTTACTATCGGAACTCCAGCAGAAAATCAGAATTTAATCTACACTTTACAATCTCTCTAATGGCACAAAAGATATTATTTATCGACCGCGATGGAACGCTAGTCATCGAACCACAAGATTTGCAACTGGACAGTTTTGAGAAATTGGAATTTTTTCCAAATGTTTTTTACTATTTAAGTAAAATAGTCAGGGAGTTTGATTTTGAATTGGTTATCGTAACAAATCAAGACGGTTTAGGCACAGCCTCTTTTCCAGAAAGCACTTTCTGGCCAGTTCAAAATTTTATAATAAACGCTTTTTCAAATGAAAATATTCTGTTTAAAGAAATCTTTATTGATCGTTCGTTTGCTGAAGAAATGGCCAATACCCGAAAACCTCGAACCGGACTACTGACCCAATACCTAAACGATCCCAATTGCGATTTGGAAAATTCTTTTGTTATCGGAGACCGCTACACGGATGTTGAGCTGGCAAAAAATCTAAACGCCAAAGCTATTCTGATCAATGCCCAGAATAATGTTATTGCAGAACTGACTTTGGAGGAGCAATGCCTTGAGGCGGTTATTGCCTTAAAAACCAGCGAATGGAAAGAGGTATATGATTTTCTAAAATTAGGCAACCGTACCGCGAAAATTTCGAGAAAAACCAATGAAACCGATGTGTCTGTTGTGTTAAGACTAGAAGGAACCGGAAAAAGCAACATCCAAACGGGACTTCCTTTTTTTGATCATATGTTAGAGCAGATCGCGAGACACGGCCACTTTGATTTGAGCATTAACACCGTTGGCGATTTGCACGTAGACGAGCACCATACCATTGAAGATACCGCCATTGCTCTGGGAGAGGCTTTTGCCAAAGCCATCGGAAGCAAACTAGGAATTGAACGCTACGGCTTTTGCCTTCCTATGGACGATTGCCTCGCTCAGGTGGCCATCGATTTTGGCGGAAGAAATTGGCTGGTTTGGGATGCTTCCTTCCACCGCGAGAAAATAGGACAGCTCCCCACAGAAATGTTTTTTCATTTCTTCAAATCTTTCACTGACGGAGCCAAGGCCAATCTCAACATTAAAGCCGAAGGCACCAACGAGCACCACAAAATAGAATCCATTTTTAAAGCATTTGCCAAAGCGATCAAAGCAGCTGTAAAGCGGGATCCAGATAAAATGATACTGCCTTCCACCAAAGGAATATTGTAAAAAAAAAAGAAAATGAAAATAGTGATAATAGATTACGGTTCGGGCAATATCCAAAGTTTACAGTTTGCGCTAAATCGTTTGGGTTACACCGGAATTTTGACAAGCAATTGGAAGGAAATTAAATCTGCCGATCGCGTCATTTTTCCGGGTGTTGGTGCCGCTTCTAATGCGATGAAAAAATTGACTGCCACTGGTTTAGAGCGTTTGATACCAAGCTTGAAACAACCGGCACTTGGCATTTGCTTAGGGATGCAATTGATGTGCAAATCATCGGAAGAAGGGCAGACCAAAACATTAGGAATATTTGACAGTGCTGTGGTGAAATTCACAAATCAGGTCAAAGTGCCCCATATGGGATGGAACCAAATTTTCAAATTGCAATCCCCACTGTTTGATGGAATAGCCGAACTGGCCGATATGTATTTCGTTCATAGTTTTTTTGTTCCCCAATGCACCGAAGCAATCGCCACAACCCATTATGATGGCTTGTTTGCGTCGGCTTTACAGAAAGACAATTTTTATGGTGTACAGTTTCACCCAGAAAAAAGTGGTAAAGTAGGGGAACAAATACTTTCTAATTTTATCAATTTAACGCAATAGCATCATGAGAATTATACCCGCCATTGATATTTTGGAAGGCAAGTGTGTTCGACTTTCAAAAGGAGATTATAATACCCAAAAAGTATACAACGAAAATCCGTTAGAAGTAGCCAAACATTTTGAGGCGCATGGTATCCAATACCTTCATTTAGTCGATTTAGATGGTGCTCGGTCAGGGAAACTTGTAAATCACAAGATACTGTCAGCAATAGCTTCTAAGACGGCTTTAACAATTGACTTTGGTGGCGGATTGAAATGCAATGAAGATTTGCATGTCGCCTTTGAAAGCGGTGCCAGTCAAATAACTGGTGGCAGTGTAGCGGTTAAAAATTCAAACTTATTTATAGAATGGATTACAGCCTATGGATCAAAAAAAATAATTCTAGGTGCTGATGTCATACCAAATAGCAGCGGAGGGGAAATTGCGATATCCGGATGGCAAGAAAAAAGTAAGGAAGCCTACCTGCCTTTCATCAAAAAATACATCGCGGCTGGGATCGAATACGTGATTTGTACAGACATATCAAAAGATGGCATGATGGAAGGGCCTGGATTAGAAATTTACCGTGGCATATTATCCAACACCCAGCACTTAAAGTTGATCGCCTCCGGAGGAGTCACACACTTTAGCGATGTTTTAGCATTGGCCGAACTTGGATGCGAAGGCGCAATTATCGGAAAAGCGCTTTACGAAGGCTCAGTTTCATTAAAACAATTGGAAAAATTTATATTAAAATGCTAACCAAAAGAATCATTCCGTGTCTGGACATTCAACATGGCAGGACAGTCAAAGGCATCCGTTTTGTAGACGTGAAAGATGCGGGAGATCCCGTAGCACTATCCCTTCATTACGCCGAGGCAGGCGCCGATGAACTCGTATTTCTAGACATAGCCGCAACACAGGAAAGAAGAAAAACTTTGTTAGACTTGGTGCGCGATGTTGCTGCTACCATCAACATTCCGTTTACCGTGGGGGGAGGCGTTGCTGCTGTTGACGATGTAGCTTTATTACTTCGAAATGGTGCTGATAAAATTGCGATCAATACAGCAGCAGTTAGACGGCCGCAACTCATCAACGAAATAGCGACAACATTTGGCAGCCAGTGCGTTGTGGTAGCCATCGATGCGAAAATTGTAAATGGCCTTTGGAAAGTACATTTGCTCGGTGGAAAACTAGCCACGCCAGTCGATATGTTTGATTGGGCGAAAGAAGCGCAAGACCGTGGAGCGGGAGAAATCTTATTCACGGCTATTGACCACGACGGTACAAAAAAAGGGTTCGCCAATGCAGCAGTGGCGCAATTGTCAGCAACAATAAACATTCCGATTATTGCTTCTGGCGGTGCGGGCAGCATTAAAGATTTTATTGATGTTTTCGAGAAAGGAAAAGCCGATGCAGCCCTGGCAGCAAGTGTTTTTCATTATGGAGACATCGATCTCCAAGAACTCAAGCAAGAACTAAAAAACAACAATCTCGCAATACGATTATAATGGAAATTAATTTTGACAAAAACAAAGACGGACTTTTACCAGCCATCATCCAAGACAGCGAAACCAAGACAGTTTTGATGCTAGGGTATATGAACGAAGAAGCCTACGACCGAACCATCCAAACAAATCGAATCACTTTTTTTAGCCGGTCTAAAAAGCGGTTGTGGACCAAAGGCGAAGAAAGCGGTCATTTTTTAGAACTGGTAAGCATTGGTTTGGATTGTGATCAAGATACTTTTTTAATCCAGGCAATTCCGTCGGGACCTGTTTGCCATACTGGCGCTGACACTTGCTGGCAACAGGTGAACCATTTAGATTATGGATTTCTTTTAAAGCTCGAGGAAACAATAAAATCGAGACGGGATAGTAATGATTCAAAAAGCTATGTAGCCTCGTTATTTAAAAAAGGAATCAATAAAATAGCTCAGAAAGTGGGAGAGGAGGCTATCGAAATGGTTATCGAAGCCAAAGACAGCAACGGGCTGCTTTTTCTAAATGAAAGTGCCGATCTGCTGTTTCATTATCTCATACTGCTTCAAGCCAAAAATTACAGTCTGACTGAAGTAGTTGCGATTCTGGAAAGTAGAAATCACACGCAGCAATAAACGGTGTCATTTTGTAATATTGGTGAGAACCGCTTTTTCGGAATAATTGACCACTTCTAACACGATGGGCTGGTTTCTGGCCGTCTTGCCCTCGATAATATACCGTTTTCCTTTTCCGACTTCAATGTTGCTTTTATCAAAATTCACGTCGCCGTACGTAAGTGTATTTTTGATATCGCTGGTATCGATCCATTTTTGAGCCAGAATGGCAATGGCTTTGTCAGAATACTGAAAGGGTTTTGTTCGCAAGTCATTCAATACCCGGGCATTGGGGAAATAATTACATCGGGTGTCTTTACCGATAAAAATTGCCGACACAAAAAACAATCCCATGATAAATCCAATTAAATAATAGGCAAAACGATATCTTAACCTCATGTAATTTTTTGTCAAAGGTACAGGAAAGTTACCTTAAAATACAATTAAATTGATATCGCTATTGGGCAGATCAAACCAATCGCCAATAACTTTATTTGTTAGGATTCCATGATAGAGATACACGCCATTTTTCAGTCCTTTATTGCAGCGAATGGCGCTTTCTATTCCGCCGTCTTCCGCAATTTGAAGCAGATATGGGGTGATAATATTGCTGATCGACAATGAAGCGGTTTTGGAATAGCGCGAAGGAATATTGGGCACACAGTAATGAATTACATTGCTTTTGATAAAAGTAGGTTTTTCGTGGGTGGTTACTTCGGAAGTCTCAAAACAACCGCCCGTATCAATACTCACATCAACAATCACAGCGCCTTTTTTCATGTTTTCCACCATGGTTTCGGTCACCACCACCGGACAACGTTCTTTGCCACGCATCGCTCCAATGGCTACATCACAGCGGCGCAGTGCTTTCAATAACGATTTAGGTTGTATGGTAGATGTAAAAATTCGCTGGCTGAGGTTGTTTTGCAATCGTCGTAATTTGGTAATCGAATTGTCAAATACTTTGACGTGAGCGCCTAAACCCAAGGCCGTTTTTGCAGCAAATTCGCCTACAGTTCCGGCGCCTAGAATAACCACATCAGTAGGAGGAACGCCCGTTATATTGCCAAACAACAAGCCTTTTCCGAACTGGTTGTTAATCATGAGCTCCGCAGCCACTAGTATTGAAGCCGTTCCAGCGATCTCACTCAGCGATTTCACGGCAGGATAGGAGCCGTCTTCATCTTTAATATATTCGAAAGCCAACGCTGTCACTTTCTTTTTGGTCAATGCCTCAAAATATTCTTTTTTTCTGGTTTTGATTTGAATCGCCGAAATGACAATCGTTTGCGCATTGACCAACTTAATTTCCTCCATGGTTAAAGGCTCTACTTTGAGAAGCATCGGACAACCAAACACTTTTTGCGTATCTTGGGTAATTTCTGCGCCGGCATCACTGTATTCTTTGTCGGTATAACTGGCACTCATTCCAGCACCCGATTCCAGCATCACTCGATGACCGTGTGAAGTAAGCGAATTGACCGCGTCTGGCGTCAGGCAAATTCGGCGTTCTTGGTAACTGGTTTCTTTTGGAATGCCGATAAAAAGTTCGCTTTTGTGCCTTGCGATTTCAAGCTTTTCCTCCTGCGGAAGTAATTGCTGTTTGGTAAATGGAGTTAAAGCCATAATGCTGCTGTAAATTTTCGGTCTAAGTTATGAAAAAGCTTCAAGGCAGCCAAGCATTTATTTTAGCATTACGAGATTACTACCGCAATACCAATTCTCTATCTCCATTCGCTAAGGCTTTGATATGAATGGTACTGTATTGCTGCGGAATCAGTGTCGGTATTTTTTGCGCCCACTCGATAAAGCAATAATGTCCAGAGTATAAATAGTCTTCCATGCCCATATCATAGGCTTCTAGCTCGTTTTTGAGTCGGTACATATCGAAATGATACAGCAAATGTTCGCCGCTCGTTTGGTATTCGTTGACTATTGAAAATGTTGGGCTACTTGTAGCTTCCGAAACACCTAAGACTTTCGCTAACGACTTAATAAGAGTGGTTTTACCCGCGCCCATATCACCGTAAAATAGAATTACTTTATGAGGTTGTTGCGCCACAATTTTTCTCGCGACTGTCGTAATTTCTTCTAACGAAAAAACAATTTCCATTTCTTATAAAATTTTGTTTGTAGTGGTGTTCAATAATACAACTTTAAAACTGGCAACCTCTGGCTTTTGAAAAGTTGTGATTTAAGCCATCAACTATTTGGGATTAAAAACCATAAAAGGAATAATCATTTCTTCAAGCGAAATGCCGCCATGCTGGTATGTATTTCGATAATAACTCACATAATGGTTGTAATTATT
>JACMOK010000165.1 GCA_014378065.1 Flavobacterium sp. | reverse complement strand
CTAAAAACTTTAGTACCAATATCAATAATTTTCAGTCGTTTTTACGCTGGCAGTTCAGTTATTTATTAGAAAGCTATTTCATTATAAAAGAGAAGATAACCGAAAAGATTTAATTTTTAAAATAAACCACGGAGAAAACAAACAAGACCGCCCAATTCAAATCTCAGTTTTTGGCGAATATAGGTTTGAAATTGGACCGTCCGGGAACGGTGTTATCGAAATGATAAGCCAACCTAAATCCAAAAAATGAAGCGAGGAATAAACGACTTATTTAGAAATAAGTAGTACATCTTTGTGAGATTGTCAATATGATTTTAGAGCGTTCTAAAATGGAAATAGGTAAAATAAAATTAGAACAATACCCAGTTAATCTTTAAAAGAAATTTAGCAAACTTGTTCGATATTTTTACGGCCAAATCAAAGACAAAAATATTAAAATGCATTTTAATTTTGATGTCACTATTGACAAGAATATTCTAGTAGATAATTTAAGACTGCAGCAAATACTGATCAATTGTAAAAAGATTGCTATTAAATTTACGGCAGTCGGAGATGTAAAACTACAACCGCGATTGATGAACCGAATCGATGGCCTACAATATTTAAGGTTCTCTGTTATGGATTATGGGATAAAAATTAATAGGCATAAGACACATAAATTACTGTTGGCTTTGGAGCAAGCCGATTGGCTACTTACACATGTTGGTAATGGGCGGTTTTGAGGCCACCACTCAAATTTATGCTTCTGCAAAATACCCGCAACAATTTATCTCCATTAGAATGGTAACGGCTAGTGTTTTTGATGAAAATAAAATAATCACCATTTTTAGCGGGATGGATGATTTTGTTAACAAACCGGTTAATTTAAAAAATTTGGAAGAAGTTATTGCAAAACATATCCTTGTAAAAAGTACCCTAAATTAAAATCCGATACTTCCATTAAAAAAATGCTAGTATCGGATAAGAAGTATCGGATTTAAAAACAGCTCTCGTTTTATTTAAATGCGGGAATTCCGGTAATGTCCATTCCGGTAATCAATAAGTGGATGTCGTGCGTTCCTTCATAAGTAATCACACTTTCTAAATTCATCATATGTCGCATGATTGAGTATTCGCCGGTAATGCCCATTCCACCCAATATTTGTCGGGCCTCACGGGCAATTTCTATCGCCATATTGACATTGTTTCTTTTTGCCATCGAGATTTGAGCCGTGGTAGCTTTCCCCTCATTTCTCAACACGCCCAAACGCCAGGTTAACAATTGCGCTTTGGTAATTTCTGTAATCATCTCCGCGAGTTTCTTCTGCTGCAATTGGGTTCCGGCAATAGGTTTGTCAAACTGAATTCTTTCTTTGGCATATCGCAAGGCGGTATCGTAACAATCCATCGCTGCGCCAATTGCTCCCCATGCAATACCGTAACGCGCCGAATCAAGGCAGCCCAGCGGAGCGCCCAAACCCGATTTATTGGGCAGTAAATTTTCTTTGGGAACTTTAACGTTATCAAAAATCAACTCGCCCGTAGACGATGCGCGAAGCGACCATTTGTTGTGTGTTTCAGGTGTGGTAAAACCAGCCATGCCGCGTTCTACAATCAAGCCATGAATTCGGCCAGTTTCATCTTTAGCCCAAACGACTGCTATGTCAGCAAAGGGCGCGTTGGAAATCCACATTTTGGCTCCATTCAGCAAATAATGATCGCCCATATCTTTAAAATTGGTAATCATGCTTCCCGGATCGGACCCGTAGCTGGGTTCGGTCAGACCAAAGCAGCCCATGAATTCGCCCGAAGCCAATTTGGGCAAATATTTTATTCGTTGGGCCTCGTTCCCATATTTCCAAATTGGATACATCACTAGCGAAGACTGAACAGAAGCGGTCGAACGAACGCCAGAATCGCCTCTTTCAATTTCTTGCATGATCAAACCATAGGAAATCTGGTCTAAACCTGCGCCGCCATATTCTTCTGGGATGTAGGGCCCAAAAGCACCAATATCAGCCAAACCTTTAATAATTTGTTTTGGAAATTCCGCTTTTTGAGCATAGTCTTCAATAATGGGCGACACTTCGCGTTTTACCCATTCCCGTGCTGCGTCACGGACTAATTTATGTTCGTCTGACAACAATTCGTCTAAGAGGTAGTAGTCTGGCGCTTGAAATAAATCTGGTCTCATTTGTTCGGTTTTAATGGACGCAAATCTACGAAAACATATCTGGAATCAGCTTCAACAAATGTTAGAATTTATTCAGTATATGATAATTTTTATTGCAATCTAAACGCAATTTGTGACCAATAGTAAAGGTTGGCCCCTTACATTTTGAGGTAAAAATCCCGGGTTAGTTTAACGTAATCTGAAGTATAGACGTGGCGTTCAATTTCAATTACTAATTCATCCTTTGAACAAGTAAGATTTTTTTTCCTAGCAAAAGCCAAAAGGCTCCTTTTGATCTCACTAGTTGGTGTTCCTTTGACACGGGTTATTTTATTGGGGAATAATTGGTATTCTTGGGCCATGCTTATCAGTCTTTTTTCTTCTTTGAAAGGAATAACAACGGCAAAAATGCCGTTTTCGGAAAGCAACAAATTTGCCGCTTCTACTAAATCTTCGAAAGGCATGGCGTCTTGAAATCGCGCGAGATCGCGTTCTTGGTTTTCGGTTTTGTAGTTTTCGGAATAGAAAGGCGGATTGGACACAATCAAATCGTACTCGTCTTCGGGTTCTTCCATGAATTCGTCCAGTTTGGCATGAAAACAAAACAAGCGATCGTTCCAACGAGAATTTTCAAAATTGTCTACGGCCTGCTCATAGGCGGCGGCGTCAATTTCTAATGCATCAATCTGTTCGGCTCCTGTTCTTTGGGCGAGCATGAGGGCGATAATTCCGGTTCCGGTGCCAATGTCTAAAATACGCATTGGATTGTTTTCAATTGGTGTCCACGCGCCCAACAAAACCCCATCGGTGCCGATTTTCATGGCACATTGTTCTTGTTTGACGGAAAATTGTTTGAATTGGAACATGGCTTTAGGCGTGAATTGTTATAGCCCTGATGGAAATGGCATCCTTTTGCGGAGCGAGCGCAGCAAAAGATACAATGGACAGCAGGAATGGCTTCGAAAAAAACTACAAATACATTTCGACCAGTCCTTCTGGCAAATTCATGATGACTTTTTTATTTTTGCGATCGATTTTCACCAGAAAATGATCTATCATTGGCACAAGAATTTCGATGTCGCCATTTAAAACTTCAAATAAAGGTTGTGCAGTGCTGTCATTAATCGATTGGATTTTCCCAAAAATACCCAAACGTTGGTCTTCAATTTCAAAACCAATGACTTCGTGAAAATAAAATTTGTTACCGGTAAGTTTTGGCAGCATTGCTAACGGAAGGTAAATCGGACAATTCATCAGCCGATCGGCTTCTTCCTCGTTGTTGACGTCCTCAAAACGGATGCGAAGAAAATCATTTTTATGTAGAGAACTGCTTTCAATAAAATATGGAACCAGATTGTTGTTAAATTCAACAAAAACTGATTCCATATCCTGATACAACTCTGGTTCGTCGGTATCTAAATACGCGAGTACTTCTCCTTTGAAACTAAATTTTTTCGCGATTTTACCCAAATAGAAACAATCTTCTTTACGCATTATCGCAGGAAAAAATTAAGCGTCTTTTTCTTCTTTATTTTGCTCCGCTTGATCACCAGCGTTCTGGTCTTCAGCAGCAGGAGCTACTTCCGTTGCAACTTCAGCCGCAGGGATTTGAGCTACTTCTTCTTCGGCAGCCACTTCCGCAACTACCTCTTCTTGAGCTACTTCTTCTTCAATAGTGTCTACCGCAGAAACGGCTGTAACTACTTCTTCGGTTTCTTCCACGGCAACTTCTTCTGCCGCTTCTGTTTCCGCTTGCGCCGCAGCAGCCAAACGTTTTGCGTTTACGTCTTTTTCTGCTTTTATAGCTTTCGCTTTGGCATCAGCCTGAACTTTCGACAGGCCATCTTTCTTAGAATCTACTTTGCCCGTTTTATCGTCTAACCAGCTTGTTAATTTTGCATCCGCTTGTTCCTGAGTTAAAGCGCCTTTACGAACGCCACCGTCTAAATGGTGTTTTAGCAATGCGCCTTTGTAAGAAAGAATTGCTCTTGCAGTATCAGTAGGCTGTGCACCATTGTGCAACCACTGTACCGCGCTATCAAGGTTTAAATCGATAGTAGCAGGATTGGTGTTTGGATTGTAAGTACCAATTTTCTCGAGGTATTTACCGTCTCTTTTTGCGCGAGCATCTGCCGCTACAACCCAGTAAAAAGGTTTTCCTTTTTTACCATGTCTTTGTAATCTAATTTTTACTGACATAATCTTATGATTAAATTTTGAGGTACTCGACCTCTGTTAATTGAGGGCGCAAAGTTACAGTTTATTTCCAAAAAAACTAATCAAATTTGCAAATTCCAAGACATAAAATGTTAAAATGTCAAAGTCTGCGGTTTTTCGAATTCATTTTCTGTGGTTTTAGTTAGGCAATTTGTTTAAAAAAACTATTTTTGTGTCTAAAATTTAATTATCATGAAAAAGCTGTTGTCGATTATTATCATAATACTGACTTTGGTTTCTTGCAGTCAGGATGTCAAGTTTAATAATGAAGCTGTTTTTCAAGGCGTAAAAGACAACTCGTCTTGGCAAGGTGGCAATGCTAAAGCGGTGCTAGACAACAATAACAATTTGACTATCTCTGCTGCGACGATAAATGAAACAATTACGCTTAAAATCCCGATGCCAATCACAGCAATAAATCCTAAAAACAGAAACACTTTTGTGACTTACACCTTAGGCACAAGCAGCAGTAGAAAAGCTTCTTACTCCATACTCACAAACGGAATTCTGTATGAATACGAAACAGGTGCCGCCGTTGGAGACGGAGAGATTGTGATTTCAGAGTACGATGGGGTGATTCTTTCTGGCACGTTTCGGTTTAACGCAGAAAATACAGACGCAGGGTCGGAAGCGGCACCACTGGTAAACTTCCAGAGAGGGACACTTTATAAAATCCCGATAGTTCCGTCGCCAATTTAAACCCGAGTTCCGGCCTCTTTAACCGCTGTTGTTTTTTTACTGTTATTTAAAACATAAATTATCTAACTCATAGTGGTTTAGAATAAAATAAAACTATATTTGTTTAATATTTTAAAATACTACTTATGAACATTTTTGTTGGAAGCCTTCCATTCAGTATTGAGGAAGCAGATTTAAGAGAGTCTTTCGAGGCTTATGGTTCAGTTGATTCTGTAAAAATTATTACAGATAAATTCACTGGAAGAAGTAAAGGATTCGGTTTTGTTGAAATGGCAAATGATGATGAAGCGCAAAAAGCAATAGATGAATTGAACGGAGCAACTGTTCAGGGTCGTGCGATTGTAGTTAACAAATCAGAGCCTAAACCAGAAGGCGAAAGAAGAAGTTTTAACAACAACAGCCGTGGTGGAGATTCACGCGGTGGTGGAGGTTACGGTGGCGGAAACAGTCGTGGTGGAGACAGCCGTGGCGGTGGAAACCGAGGAGGATACTAATTATTTGTACTGACCAATCTTTTTAGATTTTTCACAAATAATTTTTAAAAATTTACCATTCAAAGAATCGATTTTTCGATTTTTTGAATGGTTTTTTTGTTGATAACTTCGAGGTTAATTTAGTGTAGAAAAACCTAAATTTGAGCGGTATTTTTTTTATTTACACCATCGCCGATAATGCAAATTAACCTATGTACTTAATATTCGATACTGAAACCACGGGATTGCCCAAAAGGTGGGACGCACCTATTACCGATACCAACAACTGGCCGCGCTGTGTACAAATTGCTTGGCAGTTGCATGACGAGATGGGTAAACTCATCGAGCATCAGGATTATCTGATCAAACCACAGGGTTTTAATATTCCTTACGACGCTGAAAGAATTCACGGTATCTCCACCGAACTGGCCCAAGCAGAAGGCATTGCATTAGTTGAAGGTTTGGAAAAATTTAATATTGCATTATCCAAAGCCAAATTTATTGTGGGCCAGAATTTGGGTTTTGATATTAACATTATGGGTTGCGAATTTTTTAGGGCGGGTATTGAAAGTTTTATGACGTCCCTTCCTGTCCTAGATACTTGTACCGAAGTGACGGCTACTTTACTTAAACTTACGGGGGGTCGTGGTGGTAAATTCAAACTGCCCACCTTAACTGAATTGCACCAGTATTTATTTGAGGCGCCTTTTTCTGAAGCCCACAACGCTACAGCAGATGTAGAAGCCACCACACGATGCTTTTTTGAATTGGTTCGCCGGCAAATTTTCACCAACGCAGAACTTGAAGCACCCGAGGGTTATTTTGAAAATTTTCAAAGTAAAAATCCAAGGGTCATCCAATTGATCGGATTAAAGCACCTGAATCTTAAGGAGGCGACGGAGGCCATTCGGCAGAAATTCGGCGAAAAAATAGCCCCCCCAATTACACAGAAAGAGCTTTCTGAAAACAAGCAAATCCTGACCAACACTGAATTTGTTCACCTGCACAACCATACCCAGTTTTCCGTGTTGCAATCCACCATCAGTGTGGCTTCATTAGTAAAAGCAGCGGCACAACAAAAAATGCCAGCCGTTGCGATAACAGACCATGCCAATTTGATGGGCGCGTTCCATTTTGTAAGGGATGTAGTCAATCACAACAAATCGGCAGAAGCCAAAAATAAAGTCGCTATCGAAAATGGCGAAGTACCTTCCGAGGTAACGATGAAACCCATTGTAGGGTGTGAATTTTTTGTTTGCGAAGACCACAAAGACAAATCGCGCAAAGATAATGGTTACCAAATTGTATTACTGGCCAAAAACAAAAAGGGCTACCACAATTTGGCTAAGATGTCTTCCATAGCCTACACCGAAGGATTTTACTACGTGCCCCGCATTGACAAAAATGTTATCCAACTATACAAAGAAGATATCATTGTTTTGTCGGGAAATCTGTATGGAGAAATACCGAATAAACTATTAAACCTGGGCGAAAACCAGGCGGAGGAAGCCCTACTTTGGTGGAAAGCTGCCTTTGGTGCAGATTGTTATCTTGAAGTCATGCGCCACAATCAAGAAGATGAAAACCGTGTTAATGAGGGGCTGATCGCGCTAGCCAGAAAGCACGAGGTTAAATTGATCGCCACCAACAATACCTTTTACATCGATAAAGAAAACGCAAATGCCCATGATATTTTACTTTGCGTTCGTGATGGCGAAAAACAAACTACGCCAATAGGTCGCGGTCGCGGGTACCGTTTTGGACTTCCAAATCAAGAATATTATTTCAAATCTGGCGAGGAAATGAAAAAATTATTTACTGATTTACCTGAGGCCATTTCAAATGTCGCAGAAATTGTATCGAAGATCGAAATTTTCGATTTGGCCAGGGAAGTTTTGCTGCCAAAATTTGAAATCCCTAAAGAGTTCAATGTTCTTGAAGATGAAACTGATGCGGGAAAACGCGGCGAGAATGCGTATCTAAAACAACTAACTTTGTTAGGCGCACAAAGAAGGTATGCTCAAATTACACCTGAAATCCAAGAGCGAATCTATTTTGAACTATTAACGATAGAAAATTCTGGTTATCCGGGCTATTTCTTGATCGTACAAGATTTCATCGCGGCGGCGAGAGCGATGGGAGTTTCTGTCGGACCGGGCAGGGGCTCTGCTGCGGGCTCAGTTGTAGCGTATTGTCTGGGCATTACCAATATCGATCCGTTACTTTACAACCTTCTTTTTGAACGTTTCTTAAATCCGGATCGGGTGTCGTTGCCCGATATTGACATCGATTTTGATGATGAGGGCCGAAGCAAAGTAATGGATTATGTGATCAATAAGTATGGTTCAAAACAAGTGGCGCAAATTATTACCTATGGCACGATGGCCGCCAAATCGGCGATTCGTGATACGGCTAGGGTATTGGATTTGCCGCTTTTCGAGGCGGATAAAATTGCCAAATTAATTCCTTTGAATTTAAACTTAGCCAAAATATTTTCTTATGATGACGCAAAATTAAAAGCGGCTTTGCGTCCTGAAGAACTAGAAAAAGTGAAGGAACTTATTGGTTTAGCCAATATGGCCGATTTGGGTGGCCAGACTTTAAAGCAGGCACAAATTCTGGAAGGCAATCTCAGAAATACCGGAATTCACGCCTGCGGAGTGATTATTACGCCGAGCGACATAACGAATTTTGTTCCGGTGGCAACAGCAAAAGATTCGGATCTGTATGTGACTCAATTTGACAACTCCGTCGTAGAAAGCGCCGGTTTATTGAAGATGGATTTCCTGGGATTAAAAACCTTGACCTTAATTAAAGACACGGTAAAACTGGTCAAATACAGAACCGGAAAAGATATAGATCCAGATGCCTTTCCAATTGATGATACCAAGACGTATGAACTTTTTCAGCGTGGGGAAACGGTTGGTATTTTCCAATATGAGAGTGCTGGGATGCAAAAATACATGAAGGAATTAAAACCGACCGTTTTCAATGATTTGATTGCAATGAATGCGCTGTATCGGCCCGGACCAATTGCCTACATTCCGAGTTTTATCAAACGAAAAAATGGCGAAGAGCCCATTGTATATGACCTAGAAGCATGTGAAGATTTACTCAAAGACACCTACGGAATTACTGTTTACCAGGAACAAGTTATGCTTTTATCTCAAAAACTTGCGAATTTCTCGAAAGGCGATGCTGATGTATTAAGAAAAGCAATGGGAAAAAAGCAACGAGAGGTGCTTGATAAAATGAAACCCAAATTCATTTCGCAAGCTGTTGCTAACGGACATGCCGAAGTCAAACTTGAGAAAATCTGGAAAGACTGGGAAGCTTTTGCAGAATATGCTTTCAACAAATCGCACTCGACTTGTTATGCTTGGATTGCTTATCAGACAGCCTATCTTAAAGCGAATTATCCCGCCGAATATATGGCGGCAGTATTGTCGAACAATATGAGCGATATCAAGCAAGTCTCCTTTTTTATGGAAGAATGCCAACGCATGGGATTACAAGTTCTAGGCCCCGATGTCAATGAGTCGTTTTATAAATTTACGGTGAATGAAAATTACGCGGTTCGCTTTGGCATCGGCGCGGTGAAGGGAGTAGGCATGGGTGCTGTTCAAACGATTGTAGAGAGCAGAAAAGAAGCCAAGTACAAATCAATTTTTGATCTCGCCAAGCGGATAGATTTGAGAGCGGCCAATAAAAAAGCCTTTGAAAATCTCGCATTGGCAGGAGGTTTTGATTCTTTCGCAGGCACTACTCGTGCACAATATTTTCACGACGAAGGGGATGGCATTACCTTTTTAGAAAAAGCCATCCGTTACGGGTCTAAATTCCAGGAGAATGAAAACTCATCACAAGTAAGTTTATTTGGGGAAGCAAGTGATGTTCAAATTCCGGAACCCCTTGTGCCACCATGTGAAGATTGGAGCACCATGGAGAAGTTGGCGAAGGAGAAAGAGGTGGTCGGAATTTATATTTCAGGACATCCTCTAGATGACTACAAATTCGAGATGCATTATTTCTGCAACGCCAAGTTGGAAGCCTTAAAAAACTTAGAACTCTATGTCAATAAAAATCTTTGTTTTGGCGGGATTATAACAAACGTGCAACATCGTATCGCTAAAAATGGCAAAGGCTGGGCTTCGTTTGTTTTAGAAGGTTATGAAGAAAGTCATGAATTCAGGATTTTTGGAGAAGAATACTTAAAATTTCGCCATTTCTTGATCCAGAATAATTTTACGTTTATGAAGGTTTTAGTGAAAGAAGGGTGGGCCGATAAGGAGACGGGCAAGAAAGGCGAACCGCGCTTGCAATTTATAATCGTTCAATATCTGCAAGATGTATTGCCTAATTTCGCTAAAAAATTAATCATTCACTTAAATATTAAAGATCTTCATACCGAAATGATCACAAAACTCAGCGAGGTTTTTCAATTGAATCGAGGAGACAACCCCGTAACTTTTGAAATAATGGAGTTGAAAAAAATAAAAAAACAGGTCGAAATCGCACCCATTGTTTCCATAGCAGCAGTAGAAACGATTTCAGAAACAGTCGAAGATGGGTTGGAACTCAGTGATCGGCAACAGACAGACATTGGGCTCATGACTGAGATGGAGGAAACTAAGATCATTACCCGACTGTCTATGCCCAGTAGGAAATTGAAGATTAAAATATCCAATGAATTGCTACAAGAACTAGAGAAGTTGCAAATCGATTTTAAACTTAACTAAACGCAGGTCTTTTTTTTGGTTAAGTATAAATCGGCAAGGTATTTTTTATAAATACATAGCCAAAATTGATTTTGAATTACGAGTGGTCTCATTTAATTCGCTAATTTTGTGTTCAATATATTAAATAAATAATTATGGCTTTAGCAATAACTGATGCAACTTTTGAAGAGTTAGTATTAAAATCAGACAAACCGGTAATGGTTGATTTTTGGGCAGCATGGTGCGGCCCATGCAGAATGGTTGGACCTATCATTGACCAAATCGGCGAAGAATATGCTGGTAAGGCGGTCATCGGGAAAGTAGATGTTGATGCCAATCAAGAGTTTGCTGCAAAATATGGCGTGAGAAACATTCCGACAGTTTTGGTGTTTCATAACGGGGAAGTCGTAGGTCGCCAAGTAGGGGTTGCCCCAAAACAAACCTATGCAGACAGTTTGGATGCATTATTGTAAATAGAAATCACTTATTTTTAAAAGGTTTGGCAAAAGTCGAACCTTTTTTTATGGCAGTATTAAAGTAAAAGTGGTTCCAAAACCCTGTTTTGATTGCACCGTAATATTACATCCAATCGCTTTAGCCAAATCGCGGATTAAATGCAAACCCAAACCGGTTTTGATCCCGACGACTTCGGTTTCGTCATATAAAGCTTTGAATTGTTCCTGATTTGCGCCATTTCCATTATCCGTAATAGACAAATAAATATTATTGTTTTCTTTCCAACCTTTCCAAACTATAGTTGGTTTTTCAGTATTGTCGGATGCGCGGTTTTGCAGAGCTTTAATGGCATTGCCCGTTAAATTTCGCATAATGGTTTTTAAATAATTTTCGTCAGTGTTAATAGATAAATTGTTGGTATTTTCAAACAGAATGGCTATTTTTTCTTCACTTAAAAAATGATTTTTAGTGTCTTCAAAAATAGTTTCTAATGCCATCGATTTTAGCTGAGGTTTAAAATTTTCCATTTGTCCTTTGCTCCAAAGTAAAATATCTTCCATTGAAGTTAATAAATTCTCGGCACCGGCGATGGTCTTGTTTTCCATTCGCAGTTTGCTTTCAACATCAAGCAATTCGGGACTTTCTTTTTGTAAATGCAAAAAGTGAATTAAATTGGAAACAGGGCTTCGTAAATCATGATTTAAAATACTAAAAAATCGTGCTTTTGTTTTATTTGCTAGGTCCAGTTCTAAGTTCAAAAGGTGTAGTTTTTCATTTATCTTTCTGCGGTTGTGACTTTGGTAAAAAAGTAAACCTCCTATAAATGCTAATAATGCTAATCCTAAAATGAAAAACCTTTTTTGTTTTTCTTTAGATTCCAGGGTTACTTTGTTAAGTTCAATTTCTTTATTGCGTAGCGATATCGTTCTTTCATCTTCTAAATTCTGTAAGGACTGTTTGTTTTTAAAATTGAAAACGGAGTCATTGTAGGCTGCAAACTTGATATGAGCATACAGGCTTTTGGCATATTCTTTTTGATAGCGATAATATTCTGACAAATACAAATAATCTTTAATTAGCCCTTCATGATTGCCAAGTTCTTGATGCATTTTTAAGGAAAGAGATAAATTTTTAAAAGCCAGATTTAATTCGGTGACTTCACCAAAAATCATTGCTTTTTTCAAATGTGCATTTCCTAAATTTTGAATCGTGGTGGTCATGAGTTCCTTGTCGCCACTTTTGGCTACGGCATCTACGGCAAGGTTAGATTTTTCGATGCTCAAGTCGTATTTTTTTTGCTCTAAATAAGCAGAACCCATCCAGCTGTTTACAAAAGCCAATCCAAATTCATCCTGTAGTGGCAGCAGTTTTTTTTCAGCAGTTTTGTAAGTGTTTATAGCATACTCAAATTGACCTTGCTTTTGATAAATCGTTCCTAGATTGGCTAAATTCATAGCATATTCAAGTTCGTGTCCTCTCATCTCTTGGAGAATAGCAATGGCTTTTTTATAGTTTATAATTGCTTTTTCAAAGCTGTTGGTTAGGTTGTAAATAGTGCCAATATTTTCATAACAGCTGGCGATACTAGATCGGAAATTACCTTTTTTTAGAGATTCAAATTTTTTTAATGATAGGAAAAAATAATCAAGTGATTCCGGAAATTTGGCCAAATTGGCTTTAAGAATTCCGATTTGGTTGTAAACCCGCGCCAAATCTTCAGCATCTTTTAGCGACATAAATATTTTTTCTGCCTCCAGTAATATTTTTAATGAAGCTTTATAATTGCCTTTTGAAATAAGGTGCATCCCTTGACTGGTGTGCGACAAACCAATCCCTTTTTGCCATTTTAATTTCTTTGCTAAAGCCAGTCCGAGTTGTGCATAGCGCAAGCCTTCGTCACTATTTTTATAAACATATACTCTGGAAATGATATTATAACTTCTGCATTTTGAAGTATCTTCTTTCTGAGTTTTAACGGCGAGTAGGAGCGAATCAATACTTTTATAGGAAATATTTTGCGCGTAGTTTTGAACTGAAAAAAAGAGAAGTAAAATACCGAGCCATTTTTTCATAAAATCTTATTTGGCAGCTTTTTTAAGCCAATGATTTTAGATTGTCTTTGAAACTTCTTCCTACAGGAATTATGACATCATTGTTCAGCTGCACTTCGGCAACGAGAATTTTCTTGATGAATTGTTTTTGAACTGCAAAACTTCGATGTATGCGAATAAAAGAATGAAAATTATCTTCTTTCAAAAGCATTCCAATACTCGACAATACACAATATTTTTTTTGTGAAGTTACAATTTTGGTATAATCTTTTAATGCCTCCAAATATAAAATATCGTGCAATTTGACTTTGGTTTTTTCGTGGCCTTCTTTGATGTAAATCACATCGCCGCCAATAGAAGCCTCAAAAAGTTGCGCTTTGAGCTTCACTTCCATGTAATCTTCAATGCGTTGAATGGTTTGTGTGAAACGATTTAGTTTTAATGGCTTTACGATAAAGTCAAGCGTGTCAAGTTCAAAACTCTCTACCGCATGCTCAGGATGGGCTGTAATAAAAATACAAACCGGAACGTGAGCTGCTTTTTTCCTGAACTCAATGCCGTTTAGCTCGGGCATATCAATATCTAAAAAAAGAATATCCACGGTTTGGGTTTCTAATATTTTCAAAGCGTCAGTTGCATTCTCAAAAACACCAAGGATATTCAAAACAGGAAATTTTTTGGCAAATGAAAGCACAGTCAATCGATCTATTTCGTCATCGTCAATGATAAGGCAATTAAAAGGTTTCATATTGGTGTTGCGGCTTTACCAAATGTATAAAAAAAATGATATAAAGTTGCTGTCCGTCTATTTAAAATGTCATTGGTCTATTAGCGCTTTTATTAAAAGAAATCTATCATGACTTTTGGGTATAAATTCAAGATTATGAAAAAGATAGCTTTATTTTTAGGTGTGTTTTGCATTGCTTTAGATGGCTATTCGCAAGTAGGAATTAACACGACAATGCCCTATGCACAGTTGGAGATTAAATCCAGCAATCAGGTTGCTCCAACCAATACAGATGGGCTTTTGATTCCCAAGGTAGATGGTTTTCCGGCAACCAATCCGACCATCAATCAAAACGGCATGATGGTATTTCTAACCGTTGACCTTCTCGGAAAACCCAAAGGCTTTTACTATTGGGATAATGGAACGACAACATGGATTGGTGTTGGCGGCGGAAAAGGCTGGGATATCATTGGAAATTCTGGCACAATTGACGGTACGAATTTTATAGGTACTACTGATAACGTGCCTTTGAATTTTAAAGTAAATGGGCAAAAAGCAGGACGAATAGAAAGCATCAATTTTAGGAATACTTTTTTGGGATACCAATCGGGCGCAGCAAATATGCCCACCATGTTTCAGGGAATTAACAATTCGGCCTTTGGATACCAATCATTCTTAAGCAATACTACAGGATTTCAAAACACAGCTGTGGGTACGTACGCGCTTGAAAATAATACCAACGGCGTCAACAATAGTGCTTCAGGATTTTTCTCTCTCGATTCGAATACCACTGGAAGCAACAATACTGCATCAGGGAGTTTTTCGTTGTATTCCAATGTTAATGGTGCCGACAATACTGCGTTTGGCAATCAAGCACTGCAATATAATATTAGTGCTAACGGCAACACCGCCATTGGCACAGCCGCTTTAAATAAGAATATTGCTTCAGAAAACACGGCCGTAGGATACAATGCCATGTTCAACACGCTTGGGGGTAGTTCAAATGCGGCCTTAGGATATAAATCGTTATTTAACAACAGTTCAGGAAACAATAACACTACAGTTGGTTATACAGCTGGAGCTGCCATAACAGGATCAAATAATATCAGTATTGGTGCAAATACTGATGTGGCGACTGCATCTGCAAGCAACCAAATGTCAATTGGTAATGTCATCTATGGTGCCGATATGAGTACAACCGCTTTAGGAAAAATTGGGATCGGCGTAACGGTTCCCACAGAAAAATTAGAAGTTGCTGGAAAAACTAAAACAACCAATTTACAAATGACAACCGGTTCGGGATTAGGACGATTACTGGTGTCTGATGCGCTCGGAAATGCCACTTGGCAGAACCCCGGTTCGCTAGATGCAGCATTTTATGAAGTGGGCACCACAATTCCACCAAATGCCATCACCGATAATATGTACCACACCGGTAATATCGGCATTGGAAAAATCACGACTTCCTATAAATTGGATGTGGAAGAAACAAACGGCGCAAACCTTTCAGCGGTCAGATTTACACATAGCAATCCGACCAACTCGGTTGTGGAAACCAGTGTTTTGCGAAATGAAATTACAAGTCCCGCAGCTTTATTAAACGGCGTAGTTAGCGGAACAACAAATGCGGTCACAACGTCAAATAGCGTACAAGGTTATGGGTCGACCAATTTTGTAAATGGGGTTTCCGACGATGCGGTTTACGGTACTTCCAATAATGTTTCTGCAACAGGAACCGGACTTAGATTCGGCACCACCAATTTCATGTCAGGAGTCGGAACCGGTGAAGTGGTAGGTACACGGAATTCAATGAATAACACTTCGTCAGCAGATGAAATCGGTGTTGATAACGTGTTTTTAAATGTGAATTCCGGTGTTCATATTGGTGTGAACAATACTTTGGGTGGCAACGGAAATGGCGTTCAGTATGG
>JACMOK010000033.1 GCA_014378065.1 Flavobacterium sp. | reverse complement strand
GTTAATTGACGGCCACGATCGGTCCTAAAGTTGAAGAAAATAACCACATCGTCATCTTCAATCTTAGCTAAAGGCTGGTTGTTATCATCTACAATGACGATAGGTTGAAGGAATTCATCGGTGATTTCTTTTGTGTAATCATCCTGAATACTGTCGACGGCATTTTGAGAATGAGTTCCAATTCCATTTACAATTAAGTCGTAGGCTAATTTTATTCGTTCCCAGCGTCTGTCCCGATCCATTGCGTAATAGCGGCCGATTATAGATGCTAACTTCGCTGTTGTGTTTTTAATATGATTTTCGAGTGCAGAAATATGTAAAACTCCTGACTTTGGATCGACATCACGTCCATCGGTAAAAGCATGAATAAAAACTTTTTTTAACCCATACTCCTGTGCAGCATCAATCAGTCCTTTAAGATGTTCGATGTGAGAATGTACTCCACCATCTGAAACCAATCCTAAAAAATGAACTTTTTTATTGTTGATTTTTGCATATTCAAAAGCATCAAGCAACACTTTTTCTCTGTTCAATGTTTTGTTTTGAACTGCAAGATTTATTTTTGCCAAATCCTGATAGATAATGCGTCCGGCTCCAAGATTCATATGACCTACTTCGCTGTTCCCCATCTGTCCTTCGGGCAGCCCTACGTTGAGTCCGTCGGTTCTCAATTGCGCACATGGATAATTCTTGTATAGCGAATTAATAAACGGAATATTGGCATTATCGATGGCTGAAACTTTTGGATCAGGTGATTTCCCCCAACCGTCAAGGATCATTAAGATTACTTTTTTGTTCATGGTGAGATGGATTAAAATAGCCCTGATTGCGCCGGTATCCTTTTTTGTTTTTTAAAAGAGGGTTGTTTACAGCAAGACCAAACTCGTTAGTTTGGCGTCATGTTGGCACGACACACTATAAAAAAAAGATTTAGGCAAAAGCAGGAAACAGCTACAAAATTACGCATTAAAAATTAAGGTCTCAAGGAATTGTAGTCGATAAAATAGCGGACACTTATCGAAAAAATATGATTGAGATTTTGATTGTTGATTGCATTTTTAAAATTATTCCCAAATTCGCTGCTAAAATCTTTCTCAAAAATAGCAGAACTGTTGCGGTAAAGCATTGAAATTTGGCTTCCGGGCGCGAACCACCAATTGTAAGAAAGGTCAAAATTCCAGGTGTTAAAGTTAGAGTTTTGATTGGTGGTGTAACCGGTGTCGGGGACCAAGGTACCATTGTCATCCAAGGTTAAGATCTGGTAATTTTTGGCGTACGACCAATAGTGGCGCACCGACAAGTTGAGGTTCATCTTATTGTTAAGGGCATATTTTCCTTGTAGCGTATTGGTGTAGCTGATGCGGTTTCGTCTGGCAAAAATAATCTGATCTTCAGTAGCGGCATTGTTGTCATCGTCAAAGTTGTCAATGTAACCGGTATTGTTGTTTTGGCGAAAATAATTTAGCGTGTAAATTAACGAGAAATGATCGTCAAAGCGGTACCTCGGACTAATTTTAAAACCATAATTGATGCGATTTTTTTCGTTGATCAATGCAAAAGTAGTACTAATATCGAGGGCAAATTTGTTATTGTAATTGGAAGAAAAGTAAAGTCGGGAATCTATGAACTCAGGCGCGACCACATAACGTAATTCGTTTGCAGTACGCGGTTCGTAAAAGTCATATATTTTGTGCGGCCGAATACTGATTCCTGCGCCATAATAGTCATTTTTCTTACTGGTTGAATCTAGATTCAAATTCACATTTCCACCCTGTATTCTGCCGGTGGTATTGTCAAATTCTGAGTACAAGTTGAGATAACAAGCAAAAGTATTGAACGTTTTGTTGGGATTTAAGATGCGGTAGCTGGCATTTCCGAACAAAGCGTGGAAATGCGTTAAGAAATTAATTCCTAAATCGTTGCTATCATAGGCTTTTGAGATATACTGGCCTCCTAATCCGTAACGGTATTTTCCGCTATTTTCGGCAAAATACAAGGAAGTGTTGTAGCCGGTTTTTGTCGCAGGATTTTCATTGAGATAACTGTATTTAAAATTGCCATTTAAGTTGTAAGTATTTTTTTTGGTGTTAAGATCGAAGACCAGTGCCGAAACATTGGCATCCTTAAAATTGCCATTGCGTGTAACATTGGTATTAATAAATGATACGGAAGAATTTTTTCGGAAACGCTGGTCAAGGACCACTACGTTGAAGTTGGTTAGCGGCGAAAGCACTGCTCTTCTAGTCTCTTCGGTATCGGTATTTCTGATGGTCACGCTTGTTTTTTCGGTAACAGCATTCAGGAAACCAATGCCCAAACCTGACTTGGTGCGGCCAGACACTTTTACGGCATTGACGAGTTTTATGGTATTGGGCAATTCGTTGATGCTTTCGTTATCGTTGGTTGCAATTTCAGGACTTTCGCCAATACGTCGAGAATAAAATAAATCACCTTTGTTGAACAGATCGGTTCCTTCGGTAAAAAATGGCCTATTTTCGCTAAACTGTTGTTCAAAAGGGCTTAGGTTTAGCTCGACATTGTCAAATTTGGTTTGACCGAAATCAGGCACTACAATCGCATCCAGTGTGAAGGCATCGGTTATTCCGTACTTAATGTCGAGTCCGCCTTTGAGTTCTCCAGTAGTTTTGTTTTGTTTGTTGGCGTTTAAATAAAAGGAGGAATAGGGAAAAAAGAATAATCTTGTTGGCGTATTGATGTTGTCAATGCCTTCTAAAATGCCGGATTGTGCACTTTCATTTTCGATTTTTGAGTCGATGTGATTCCACGTATAATCTTGGCGGTCGCGCCGTACTTCTCTGTAGAAATTGACACCCCAAATTTGTTTTTTATCTTTAGAAAACCGAAGTGCTGCATAAGGAATTTTAATTTCTGCGACCCAGCCAAAATCAGTGAGCGCTACTTTGCTGTCCCAAATGGCGTCCCAGCTTAGGTCTTGTCCGTCCTGATTGGTAAAAATACAGTCTATTTGAACTCCGGCGGAGCTTACAAAAAACCGAAAATCTTGCTGGCTGTCATTAAATCCGTTGATAAAAATTCCGAAATGTTCCGCAGTACCAAAATTATCACGTTGGGTAATTTCTTTCAGAAGTTTATTGGGCTCGCTGTCAAACATTTTGGCAGCAACATAAATTGCGTCATCATTATAAACAATCTGAACTTCTGTCTTTTTATCGTTGCTGATGGGTTTACCATTGTCTGGAGCAAACATAATGAAATCTGTTGCTTTGGGTGCGAATTCCCATATTGGTTCATCAAATTTACCATCAACTACCATATTCCCTGCAGCCAAGGCCTGTAATTTTTTGTTTTGTCCAAAAAATAAAATAGGTGAAATAAGGCAAAAATAAAATAGCAAGTAAGAAAATCTGTTCATGAATGCCTTTGGTTGTTAAAACAAAAATAGCTAAATAATCGGTTGTCACAATTTATTGACAATAATTTTAAAATTCTTTCGTTATCTTAATTCATGTTTTTTTTGTAGGATTACAAGATCCACATTTATAAAACATGTATTTAATCGCTTATTTTTACCGATAATCGGTTTTTTTCAACAAAAAATTTGTTTAATAAAAATATGTGTTCTACATTTGCTCTCCCACATCTATCGTTTAACTTAAATATACAGAATGATATATAAATTTTTCCCCGTCTACATATTTGCTTTGATGGCTTTTACATCAAACGAAACGCATTCTGTTTCTGTTCTAGAAACCAGCAATAAAGAACCCCGTTTATTGGCAGCTACAACAAAATCTAATTTTGAAATGAAAGTAGCATCGGTATATGGTAAATTACACTCCAACAATCTGGCTATACCCCAATTGGAAAGTTTTAAAGAAGCATTGCAGGGCTTTTACCAGCTTCAAGAGAAAGGAATTGTACAAAAAAATATTTTGACTTTAATCGATTTTAGTTTGTCTTCTAATGCCAAACGATTATGGGTAATTGATCTTGCTACCAATACAGTGTTGATTAACAGTTTGGTGGCGCACGGTAAAAATACCGGAGAGGAATTTGCCAATTCGTTTTCTAATGATTCGTCTTCTTTTAAAAGCAGTTTAGGATTTTATGCCACGGGTGAAATTTATAACGGCAAACACGGCAAATCCCTTAAGTTGGACGGCTTAGAACGCGGCGTAAACGATCATGCCAGAGAACGCGGCGTTGTGATGCATGCGGCAGATTATGTTTCCGATTCATTTATCAAAAGTCACAATCGTTTGGGAAGAAGCCAAGGTTGTCCCGCAGTTCCAGTTGAATTGACCGATGAAATCATCGATATTATAAAAAATAAGTCATGTCTTTTTATTTACCATCCTTCACGAAATCACAACGGCATGTCGAGGTTACTTTCTTAACTTTTCATACAATTCTTCGTCTAAATTGTAGATATCACTTCTAAATTCGAATTGCTGTTCATTGTTCATCCATGCGGTCCAGTACCACTGGTGTATGTTAATATTCTGCTTTAAAGCAACCACCGTTGTTTTGCGGCTGGCAATTACCTCACAAATTTTTTCCATTGACCATCTTTTTGAATCATTGAGCATGTACATGGCCAGAGGAAGCGGATTTTCAATGCGAACACAACCGGAACTTAACGACCGAAATGTTCTCACAAAATAGTCCCGGTGGTTTGTGTCGTGCAAGTACACTGAGAATTTATTAGGAAAATTAAACTTTACGTTGCCTAGCGAGTTATCATCGCCCGGACTTTGCACATACCGATAATTTTTATATTTTGCTGCATTCCAATTTCTCCGACTTATTACGTTGTTTTTAGCGTCATAAATGCTGATGTTTCGCGTACTAAAATAATCGCCTTTTTTGGTTGCAGATGGTACCAAATCTTCCTCGAGGATGGTTGGAGGAACAGTCCAAGTCGGATTTAAGACAATCATACTAAAAGTTGATGATAAGATGGGAGTTCTTCTGGCTACAGTGCCAACCACTATACTTTTTATTACTATGGTGTCGTTGCTTTTGATCACCTTTAAATTATATTCTGGAATGTTCACTATGAGATAGTAATCGCCCAGATTGCGCGGAAACCATTTCCAGCGTTCTAGATTGGCGATAATTTGTTCTCGCCGTCTATTCTTCGAAAAATTAAGTGCTTCAAGCGTTCTAGAACCAATCACTCCGTCGGCCAACAATCCGTGTCGCATTTGAAATTTTTTGATTGCGATGAAAGTCTCTTCATTATAGGAAGAATCTAATACAGTGGCTGCGGGTAGATCTTTCCAATACATTAGTTTTCTTTTTATAGGGATGATCGCGCGGTGTACTTCATTTCTATTTATACATCCCAGCATTTCTATGCAGTTGATGGTGTCTTCAGGAAAGGAATTGAGCCGTTGAAGCGCTGTTTTTAATCTTCTGTACACAAGATGATTGGGCTGCAGGTTATTGATTTTTTTTGAAACAGAGTCTTTATTCTGGAAAGACAACAATTGGGCGTTGGTATCCACGACGTTTATTTTTAAATCCCAATCGCGATAAAGCGTTTTTGGATCAATTTTCCCATGACTCATTTGGCCTACATATTTTTGAAGTTGGAGGGTAAGCAAAACATCATAGTTGATCAACGCGTCATCGGGGAGAGAATCTATTTTAACTTCAAAGGCCTGCAGTTTTTGTAATGAAAATTCTTCGGCATTGAGTCCTTCATTTTCGCATAAATTTAAAGTATGGAGTAAAAATCTTCGAGTCCCGTTGTCATTCAGCCAGGCCGTTTTATTTTGATTCAAGCTATAAAATGAAGTAAGCAGCTCGTTTTGAAATTGTTTAATAAAGAGCGTGTCAATAATAAGTATTTTTTCTCGATTTGCTATAGAATGGAAAATTTGAGCTTGCGAACGGTTACTTGCAAATCCAACTAAGCCTACTACAAAAAGATTCAAAAACAACAATTTGTTCATGGTAAGTTTTTTGGAGTTAGTACTTTAAACATGACATAATGGGTGCCCACGTCTCCAATTTCAAAAGGAGACCCAATAACTTGATAACCAAATTTTCGATAAAATCCTACCGCAATTATTCGGGCGTTGAACCAAATAAAATTTTTGTTGTTTGTTCTCAAAAAAGATTCAACGGCATGTATCAGCAGACTGCCGAAGTTTTTTTTCTGTTGATTTTCTAAAACCGCCATGCCTCTGATTTGAAATTGTTCTGTTTGTTCGAAAATCACATTTTTATTTTCGAACAAAGAAATAACACCCACCAAAACGTCATTTAGAAACAGTCCAAAATGTTTGGTAGACCTTAACTTATCTCCTTCAAATAGACAACTAGATAGAGGTTTACCTGCTCTTAATACAGGATGTCGCACTGCAAAGGTTGCAATACCTGAAATTTCCTCAATTATCGGCTTATTATTTTCCATTGTCTCGGATGGCAATAAATGTGTAACAATTTAATACTAAAATCGTTGTCTTACCGCGCGTTGTTTGAAAATCAGTTTTTAAAACTTAAACTAATTTTTTTTATAAAAAATTTGCAACAAAGTAAACTTATTGGCTATATTTGCACCGTTGTAATGCGAAAGTAGCTCAGTTGGTAGAGCTCCAGCCTTCCAAGCTGGTTGTCGCGAGTTCGAGCCTCGTCTTTCGCTCTTTTAAAGTTCAAACGAAAGTTTGGACTTTTTTTTACGCCTGTTTTTTATTGTTATCCAATGACCTGCAGCATCAAATGGCAACCGCACCTTTGATGTGAGGATGTGGCTCATAGCCTTCCAGTGTAATATCATCAAATGTAAAATCAAATATGTTTTTTATTTCCGGATTTAAAATTATTTTAGGTAAAGCTTTTGGCTCACGAGACAATTGCAACGTCAGTTGCTCGATGTGGTTGTTGTAAATGTGGGCATCACCAAACGTATGGATAAATTCTCCAAGACCCAAATTACAGACTTGTGCAATCATCATCGTAAGCAATGCATAGGATGCGATGTTAAAGGGCACGCCTAAAAAAATATCTGCACTACGCTGGTACAACTGACAAGATAATTTTCCCTCGGCAACATAAAATTGAAAGAAGGCATGACAAGGCGGAAGGGCGACATTTCCATCGGCAACATTTTGAGCAAATGATTTTGAAACATCGGGCAAAACCGACGGGTTCCATGCGGAAACTAGCAGGCGTCTGCTGTTGGGATTGGTTTTCAACGCCGCAATTAACTCTGAAATCTGATCGATATCTTCGCTATTCCAGTTGCGCCATTGGTGGCCGTATACCGGACCCAAATTCCCGCTTTCATCTGCCCATTCATCCCAAATCTTGACGCCATTTTCTTTTAGATAAGCAATATTGGTATCGCCTTTCAAAAACCAAAGTAATTCGTACACAATCGACTTTAAATGTAGTTTTTTAGTCGTCACCATCGGAAAACCCTCCGCCAAATCAAAACGCATTTGATATCCGAAAACACTTTTTGTTCCCGTTCCGGTTCGGTCGCCTTTCTGAACGCCGTGATCTAACACGTGCTGCACTAAATCTAAATATTGTTTCATATGAATAAGATTCGGATGATTAACACCTTCGAAGTAAGGTCGGGCTATAATTCTCTTTTTGAAATTTCATCTCTTATTTTCGCCGCTTTTTCGTAATCTTCATCAATCACAGCGCCTTCCAGAAGTTCGCTTAATTCCGACAAACTGTGCTTCGCGTAGGTCTCTCCAGATTGGTTTGTTTCTTCCATGCCAAAGGTTTCTGGTGTAGAAAGGACTCCTTCCATTTCTTGAATGTCTTTGTCCGTCGGGTCTAAATTATTTCCTTTAAGATAAATTCCCGCTTTGTCTAGTATGTTTTTGTAAGTGAAGATCGGAGCCGAAAAACGCAAGGCCAGCGCGATGGCGTCTGAAGTTCTAGCGTCTATAATTTCTTCTATTTTGTCTCTTTCACAGATGATGCTTGAATAAAAAACGCCATCAACCAGCTTGTGAATGATCACTTGTTTTACGACGATATCAAATCGTTCTGCGAAATTCTTAAACAAATCATGAGTCAGCGGGCGCGGTGGCTTGATTTCTTTTTCCAAAGCAATCGCAATAGACTGCGCTTCAAAAGCACCGATTACGATGGGCAGTTTTCGTTCCCCATCAACTTCATTCAGAATCAACGCATACGCACCATTTTGAGTTTGGCTGTATGAAATTCCTTTTATAGTTAATTTTACTAAACTCATAGTTGCAAAAGTACGACGAATTGGTATTAAGTACCAACATTTAAAAACAAAAAAGGCAATCCAAATCAAATCAATTTAGATTGCCTTTGTTGTGGCACAATTTAAAAAAAATTATCAATTCTGTGCTTTAAATGTTTTTAATTTTTCAATCAACTTAGGAACAATTTCGAAAGCATCTCCGACGATCCCGTAATCAGCGACTTTGAAGAAAGGCGCTTCGGCATCGGCGTTGATGACTACTTTAACTTTAGACGAATTGATGCCGGCGATGTGCTGGATTGCGCCAGAAATTCCAACGGCAACATATAAATTAGCCGCTACCGGTTTTCCAGTTTGTCCCACATGCTCGCCATGAGGTCTCCAACCCAAATCAGAAACAGGTTTGGAGCAAGCGGTCGCCGCACCCAAAACAGAAGCCAGTTCTTCAATCATTCCCCAGTTTTCCGGCCCTTTCATACCACGGCCTGCTGATACAACAATGTCGGCATCGGCAATAGTTACTTTTCCGGAGGCTTTTTCAGTTGATTGTACTTTTACACCAAAATCATTGTCGCCGATGGTAGGATTGAAATCTGCTTCCGTTAAAGAAGAAGCATTTTCGAAAATGCCGTAAGAATTCTTACCCAAGCTTAATACTTTGATTTCCGTACTGATTTCTGTAATATTGAAAGCCTTGTTCGAAAATGCGTGTCGCTTGACTTGAAAAGGGGAAGTACTGATTGGCAAGCCCACCACATTTGAAGCAAATCCCGCTTCTAAAGCTACTGCTACCAGGGGCGCCAAATACAAACTGTCGGTGGTCGACGACAACAAAACGAGTTTGACATTTTCTTGTTGCGCCGCTTGTTTGATTACATCGGCGTAGGCTTTGGCCGTGAACCCAGCGAGTTTGTCGTTGTTGACTTTTAGTACTTTGTCCACACCGTATTTTGATAAATCGGAAACATGACTCGCATTTACCGTCACCGCAGTCACGGTTGTTCCCAAACTTTTGGCTACCGCTGCAGCATAAGAAGCCAACTCGAAAGCGACTTTCTTAAATTTTCCTTCGGCAGTTTCTGCATAAATTAATATAGACATCTGTTATTATTTTTAATGTTAAATTTTATTTTTTGGCGTTCCCTGGCGGTCGGGCTTTGTGTTACAATCTTTTTGCTTAAAAAGCAAAAAGGATTTCACGACAATCCCTAACGCGGAAGAAATACCATGCCTCCAGCAGCGGCCTCCCTTTAAATTTTGCCGCAAATACCGGCAACTTAGATAACCTTTGCTTCGTTGTGTAAAGCGTTGATTAATCCGTCAATGTCGTCGGCTGCAAACAATTTCACTGCCGATTTAGGAGCGGGCTTCTCAAATTTTATCGCTTTGGTTTCTGAAGGTGCAGTAACGGGTTCCAAAATAGTCAAGACTTTGGTTCTGGCCGTCATAATGCCGCGCATGTTTGGGATTCTGAGGTCTTTTTCTTCAACCAACCCTTTTTGTCCGCCGATGATCAGTGGTAAGGAGGTGGCCACGTTTTCCTTTCCTCCGTCGATTTCTCTTGCGGCTTTTACCGCCGTTCCGTCAAGAGTAAGTTCAATACAGGAATTTAAGAAGTTATATCCCAAAAGACCAGCCAACATCCCCGGAACCATGCCGCCATTGTAATCTAAAGACTCTTTACCTGCGATGATCAAATCGTAGCCGCCATTTTTGATGACCTCAGCTAGTTGTTTAGCTACAAAAAAACCATCAGTCGGCACTGCATTTACCCGAATGGCTTCATTGGCGCCAATGGCCAATGCTTTTCTCAGCGTAGGTTCGCTATCGGGTCCGCCAACATTAACTACCGTTACATTTGCGCCTTGTTGTTCTTGAAACCAAATAGCACGCGTCAAACCAAATTCGTCGTTGGGATTGATCACAAACTGCACGCCGTTGGTGTCAAATTCAGAATCGCCGTTGGTAAAATTAATTTTGGAAGTAGTATCAGGAACGTGACTGATGCAAACTAATATTTTCATAGGTTCACTATTTATTTTTCAAATCGAAGCACAAAATTAGGAATTTTATTTTGAATAATATGCTATGCGTGCATAATGTTTTTATGTATTATATCGATTTCGTAGCCCGGATTGTAACAGCATCCTTTTTCTGTCCTTTTTAGACAGAAAAAGATAGCGTGGAAAGCCGGAAACAGCTCCTAATATTTTTAAACTGATTTATGCAAGGAACTGTTAGAAAAGAATTATTTTTGCTTTTTAGAATTACAGCCTCTCGACTATGCTCGGGATGACAAAACAAAATATACTATGAGAACGATACAATTTAGAGAAGCGATTTGTGAAGCGATGAGTGAAGAAATGCGCCGCGATGAAACAATTTATTTGATGGGTGAGGAAGTAGCGGAATACAATGGGGCTTACAAAGCATCCAAAGGGATGCTGGCAGAATTCGGACCTAAAAGAGTGATCGATACTCCGATTGCCGAACTTGGGTTTGCCGGAATAGCGGTAGGTTCTGCGATGAATGGCTGTCGTCCGATCGTAGAATACATGACATTTAATTTTTCGTTGGTTGGCATTGACCAAATTATTAATAACGCAGCCAAGATGCGGCAAATGTCAGCCGGACAATTTCCAATGCCGATGGTTTTTCGTGGCCCTACTGCTTCTGCCGGACAATTGGGTGCGACGCATTCGCAAGCCTTTGAAAATTGGTTTGCCAATACGCCGGGCTTGAAAGTTGTAGTTCCCTCCACTGTCTATGATGCAAAGGGCTTGTTAAAAGCGGCTATACGCGACAATGATCCGGTAATTTTCATGGAATCGGAACAAATGTATGGCGATAAAGGCGAAGTTCCAGATGGCGAATATACCATTCCACTCGGCGTTGCGGACATTAAAAGAGCTGGAACCGACGTAACCATTGTTTCGTTTGGAAAAATTATAAAAGAAGCGCACCTCGCTGCCGATGAACTTGCTAAAGAAGGGATCTCGTGTGAAATCATCGATTTAAGAACCGTACGTCCAATGGATTATGAGGCGATTTTAACCTCTGTGAAAAAAACCAACCGCTTGGTCGTTTTGGAAGAGGCCTGGCCCTTTGCTAGTGTGGCTTCAGAGATTACATACATCGTGCAGGAACAAGCATTTGATTTTTTAGACGCCCCAATTCAGCGCATTACGACAGCAGATACTCCGGCGCCTTATTCTCCAACTTTACTTAAAGAATGGTTGCCCAATGCGGCCGACGTTGTAAAAGCAGTTCATAAAGTAATGTATAAAAAAAATTAAAAATACAAGTGCCCGCTTCTAATTAACATATCTGCAACATTTCAGATTAATGAAATAACTATATTTGAAACTTCATCAGCACTCTGTTTGATGGAGTTTTTTGTTTTGAAAATTTTATGAGAAAAAAGATACTTTCCGCATTATACTTACTCTTTTCGGTTGTTGTACTAGCCCAAACCAAAGTGAGCGGCGTTGTAGTAGACAATACAAACCAACCCGTGCCGTATGCCAATGTGGTTTTTAAGAATTCTAACGAAGGCATAGTAACCAACGAAGATGGCCGATTTTATATCGAGTCGGCAAAAACATATACTGCTTTATTGGTTTCTTTTGTAGGTTTTGAAACCAAGGAAGTGCCTTTAAACAAAGCCGTCAATTATAATTTTAAAATTGTTTTGAGTGATGGTGAGAAACTTAAGGAAGTGGTGGTTTATTCGGGAAAAACCTCTAAAAAAAACAATCCCGCACTCGATATCTTGAGAAAAATATGGGAGCGGAAGCGTAAAAACGGTTTGCGGATGTTTGACCAGTACCAAATGGAAAAATACGAGAAAGTCGAATTTGATATGAACACGATTGACAGCGCTTTTATGAAAAATAAAATTTTCAAGGGCATGGAATTTATTTTCAATCAGGTAGATACCTCAAAAGTGACCGGAAAAACCTATCTCCCGATTTTTATTAATGAAGCGCTTTCCGATGTTTACGGCGATAATGTACAGAAGAAAGTCAGGGAAATTCTAAAAGCCAATCGAAATTCTGGGTTCAACACAAACCAACAAATTATTGCTTTTGTAAAAGACTTGTATGCCGATTATGACATTTACAACAATTATCTGACCTTCTTCGACAAGAGTTTTACGAGTCCACTATCGCGTACCGGCATCGATGTTTACAATTATGTTTTGACCGATAGTGCTTACATCGATAAAAAATGGTGTTACAATATTGTTTTTTATCCCAGACGAAAAAACGAATTGACTTTTAAAGGTGATTTTTGGGTTAATGATACCACTTGGGCCATCAAAAACATCAACATGGCCGTGACAAAAAGCGCCAACATCAACTGGGTGAAAGACATATACATAGAGCAAGAGTTTGAAGTGCTCAATGATTCTGTTTTCTTGTTAACGAAAGACTATCTGATGTCCGACTTTGCGCTGAATAAAAAAGAAAAATCCAAAGGCGTTTACGGCAAGCGGACTACTTTATTTCGCAACCACGAATTCAACAAACCCAAGCCCAAAGACTTCTACAAAGAACAAGTCAATTATATAGACAATGCTGTTTATGCCAAAGCCGATGACTATTGGGAACAAAATCGCTTTGAAAAATTAACCAAAGATGAAGCAGGCGTATATAAAATGCTCGACACGCTAAAAACCGTCCGGCGGTTCAAGCAGTTGTACAACTTGGTTTCGATACTTGGTAGCGGCTACATCCAGTTTGGAAATTTTGATTACGGCCCTATTTTTTCGACCATCGGAAACAATGATGTGGAAGGCATTCGATTGCGTGCCGGCGGTAGAACCTATTTCGGACCAAATGACCCTTGGCGTTTACAGGGTTATACTGCTTATGGTTTTAAAGACAACAAATTCAAATATGGTGTCTCCGGGAAGTGGATGATTGATAAAAAAAGCAGGATTATTATCTCGGGTGGCAACCGGCGCGATGTGGAGCAAATTGGTGCCAGTTTAACGACTACCAGCGATGTTTTGGGAAGAAGTTTTGCCTCGTCTGCCTTGTTTACTTCGGGTGCTAATGGCAAGCTTACCAACATCAATCTCACTACCTTTGGCTTTGAAATTGAACCCGTTAAAAATCTGACCTTGGGCACCGGATTTTCATTTCGTACGTTGGCCTCAGCTTCTCCCGTATTTAGTTTGGATTACTACACCGATGCAGCAAATTCTGTTACTAAAAGCGATGTCAAACAGTTTGAAGTCAACCTCCAGGTCGATTTTACTCCGAAACGAAAAACCATAGGTTTCGGCGTCGAAAGAGCCGATGTTGACAGTCCTTTTAGTCGTGTATTTGTCAACTACAGCAATGGAATTAAGGGCATTGCCAACAGCGATTTTGATTACCAAAAAGTGCAAATATATTATAAACAACCATTTATTATAGGACCTTTAGGCAGAACCAACTTGATTGTAGAGCTCGGAAAGACCTATGGCAAAGTGCCTTTGGGATTGCTCAGTGTGGTTCCGGGAAACCAAACCTATTTTACAATAGAAAATACATTTAGCAACCTCAATTTTTACGAATTTGTCACCGACCAGTACGCAACGTTCCAGTGGAATCACAATTTCAACGGTAAGATTTTTTCTAGAATCCCATTGATGCGAAAACTCAACTGGCGCGAAATAATTGGAGTTAAAGGCATAGTCGGCACCATTTCTGACGAAAATAAAGCGATTAATGCTTCTGGACTTATTTACGACGCACCAGAAAAAGGCTATTGGGAGTACAGCGCCGGAATCGGCAATATTTTTAAAGTATTCCGTATCGATTTCTCGTGGCGGGGCAGCTATCTCAACATGCCAGATGCCACCAAATTTGCCGTAAAGGGATCGTTTGGGTTTTACTTTTAAGGCCGCGATCTTAGAGTCTGTCTAAATGATAAGTAGCCATTTCCAGCTGTACACGGTATCTTTTCCCTGCTAAAGAAGCAGTAAAAAGGATGTTGTTGCCATCTGGGCTAAAATTACAGTATGCAAAATGCACTCGATTTCCTTTCCGAAAAAGATCCGATTTTCAAAGACATTTTTGAGAAATATGGCATGCCCGCCGTTCCAAAACGGCCGCAGGGATTCGAAACGTTAGTCCTATTAATTCTCGAGCAACAAGTGTCTACAGACGCTGCAAAAGCGACTTTTTTAAAAATCAAAAAGGCCACTTCCATTACTCCCGAGGCATTGCTGTTAATGTCTGACGAGGTGTTTCGAGTTTGCGGCACAAGTCGTCAAAAAACAGCTTACATTAAAGGATTGGCTTCGGCAATTTTAAACAAGGAAATTGATTTAGAAAGCCTTGCGTTAAAAACACCCCAACAGGTTCGGGAAGAATTGATTCAGCTCAAGGGTATTGGCCACTGGACTATTGACGTCTATTTGATGTTTGCATTGGCCGCGCCAGACATTATTCCTCTTGGTGATGTAGCTGTTGTTAAAACCATCAAAGAATTGCTCGGACTTGCTACCAAAGAGGCAATTGAAATTCATGTTGCCAATTGGAGTCCACATCGCTCCGCAGCCACTTTTTTGCTGTGGCATTATTACCTTCAAAAACGAAATCGCAAAGTAGAATATAATCCCTAAAAGTTTGCCTACTCAAAAGTATTAGCGTCAAGACTTGAAAACTTAGCGTCTTTAAATTGTTTTTTTTAACATCATTTTATTACTTTTGCGACCGATAAAATTTATAACAAACATTTAAATTTATGGAATCATTAATGATTTATGTGCCGATTGTGATGGCATTAATTGGACTGCTTTTTATGGCGGTCAAACGAAGCTGGGTTTTGAAACAGGATGCAGGAGATGGTAAAATGAAAGAGATTTCAGATTACATTTACGAAGGAGCGTTGGCCTTTTTGAAAGCAGAATACAGATTATTGACTTTCTTCGTCATTGGAGCAAGTATCGTGTTGGCAGGCGTTTCTTTTTTAGTGCCTACAACCCACATATTAATAGTGGTGGCATTTGTTTTCGGAGCGTTTTTCTCTGCTTTGGCGGGAAATATGGGAATGAAAATAGCAACCAAAACCAATGTCAGAACCACCCAGGCTGCCCGTACGAGTTTGCCGCAAGCCTTGAAGGTGTCTTTTGGTGGTGGAACCGTTATGGGATTAGGCGTAGCTGGTTTGGCCGTTTTAGGGCTGACAGGCTTCTTTATCATTTTTTACAACTATTTCATGGGCGGTGTTTGGACCAACGGCGAGAGCATGACCATTGTGCTAGAAACATTAGCAGGTTTCTCCTTAGGAGCAGAATCGATTGCATTGTTTGCGAGAGTAGGTGGCGGAATTTATACTAAAGCTGCCGACGTAGGAGCAGATTTGGTTGGTAAAGTAGAAGCTGGAATTCCGGAAGATGATCCTAGAAATCCTGCTACGATTGCGGATAACGTTGGAGACAATGTAGGAGACGTTGCCGGTATGGGCGCCGATTTATTTGGTTCCTATGTGGCCACCGTTTTGGCTGCAATGGTTTTGGGGAACTATGTTATTAAAGATATGGGCGGCAAAATAGAAGATGCCTTCGGCGGAATCGGACCAATATTGCTACCTATGTCGATAGCAGGTTTCGGAATTTTATTCTCTATCATCGGAACTACCTTAGTGAAAATTAGTGATAACAATGCCAAAGAAGCTCAGGTTCAGAAAGCATTGAATATCGGAAATTGGGTTTCAATAATTTTAACAGCTATCGCTTGTTACTTTCTTGTAAAGTTCATGTTACCAGAGACCATGAAAATGGGCTTCTTTGGGGAAGGGCTGAAAGATATCTCTTCTATGCGGGTGTTTTATGCAACGATTGTAGGATTAATTGTTGGGGGAGCAATTTCTTCCGTAACAGAATACTACACCGGACTGGGCACCAAACCAGTAATGGCGATTGTACAAAAGTCAAGTACGGGTGCGGGTACTAATGTGATTGCAGGTTTGGCAACGGGAATGATTTCTACCTTCCCAACCGTATTATTATTTGCAGCCGCCATCTGGACATCTTATGCATTTGCAGGATTCTATGGTGTTGCTTTGGCTGCCTCTGCGATGATGGCAACTACCGCTATGCAGCTGGCGATTGACGCTTTCGGACCCATTTCGGACAACGCCGGCGGGATCGCTGAAATGAGCGAGTTACCAAAAGAGGTGCGTACCCGAACCGATATTTTGGATTCGGTAGGAAATACAACTGCTGCCACAGGAAAAGGATTTGCAATTGCTTCTGCAGCCCTAACCTCTCTGGCTTTGTTTGCTGCCTATGTTACCTTTACAGGTATCGACGGTATCAATATTTTTAAAGCACCAGTTTTGGCGATGCTGTTTGTTGGCGGCATGATACCCGTTGTTTTTTCGGCTTTAGCGATGAATTCTGTTGGAAAAGCAGCGATGGATATGGTATATGAAGTACGTCGTCAGTTCAGAGAAATCCCCGGAATTATGGAAGGTACCGGAAAACCTGAATATGCGAAATGTGTTGATATTTCTACGAAAGCCGCTTTACGCGAAATGATGTTGCCCGGAATTATGACGATCGGTTTCCCCATAGCGGTTGTATTGTTAGGAAAACTGGTTTACGCAGACAACAACCAATTGATTGCGGAAATGTTGGGCGGATACATGGCAGGAGTTACGGTTTCTGGCGTATTATGGGCTGTTTTTCAAAACAATGCCGGTGGTGCTTGGGACAATGCTAAAAAATCATTTGAAGCGGGTGTATTGATTAACGGAGAAATGACATACAAAGGTTCTGATGCTCATAAAGCCGCGGTGACCGGAGATACCGTTGGAGATCCCTTTAAAGACACTTCAGGGCCATCGATGAACATCTTGATAAAATTAACCTGTTTGATAGGCTTAGTGATTGCGCCTATCCTCGGAAACGGAAGCCATACCATGACTGAAAAAATAGCCTCTTGCTGTGTCGCGGATGGAAAATGTACTTCAATGTCCAAAGAGGAGTGTATGGCCAAAGGTTGCACCAGTAAAACCTGCGAGCATATGAATCCTGTGATGCAAGAAGCAGTTTCCAAACGAATCATCATTGAGAAAACAGTCGACAATGGAAAGGCCAAAGCTACGGTTACTACAAATACAGACGGAAAAAATGAAGT
>JACMOK010000005.1 GCA_014378065.1 Flavobacterium sp. | reverse complement strand
TATTGGTACTGACCTTCATAATATTTTTGATAATTGCCGTTAGTTACATTTTGTAACCATGCTGAATTTTCAAGATACCAGTCAATGGTGTGTTCTAATCCTTCTTCAAAAGTCACAGAAGGTTGCCATCCGAGTTCTTTACTGATTTTGTTGGCATCAATGGCATATCGCAAATCATGGCCCGGACGGTCTTTCACGTAGGTAATCAGTTTTTCGGAAGTGCCGGCTGGCCTGTTTAATTTTGTATCCATTTTCTGGCAAAGCAATTTCACCAAATCAATATTCTGCCATTCATTGAACCCGCCTATATTGTAGGTTTCGTGGTTTTTTCCTTCATGAAATACCAAATCTATCGCCACGGCATGGTCTTTTACAAACAACCAGTCGCGGGTATATTTTCCATCACCGTAGACCGGTAAGGGTTTGTCGTTGAGAATATTGTTGATTAAGAGCGGTATTAATTTTTCAGGAAAATGGTTAGGACCGTAATTATTAGAGCAATTGGTGATGACATACGGCAACCCGTATGTTTCGCCATAGGCCCGGACAAAATGATCCGAACTGGCTTTAGAGGCGGAGTAAGGTGAATTGGGTGCGTAAGGCGTGGTTTCGGTAAACAATCCGGTGGCGCCAAGTGTGCCGTATACCTCATCGGTACTGACATGGTAAAAACGCTTGCCATCGAATTGGTTGTGCCAGATTTCTTTTGCCGCGTTCAACAAATTCATTGTACCAATAACATTGGTTTTAACGAAAGACAAAGGATCGGTGATCGATCGGTCTACATGTGACTCTGCGGCCAAGTGAATAACCGAATCAAATTGGTGTTGTTGAAACAGCTGGGTAGTGAACTGAGCATCAACAATGTCGCCTTTGATAAAGGTGTAGTTTGACTCCTTTTCAATATCCGTAATGTTTTCTAAATTTCCCGCATATGTGAGCGCATCGAGATTAAAAATATGGTATTGCGGATAATTTTTCACCAACCTTCTGACCACGTGCGAACCTATAAAACCTGCACCACCTGTAACAAGTATTTTTTTCATGCGTCTATCAATTTTATATTTCTTTGCTTTTTTTAAACGGCTTCGCCCCATCAGTCACAGCCTTGCGGTTGACTAAAAAGGTTATTTCTATCGATCATGTTACGCTTATTCTGCTTTAGTAAGTGTAATAAGTACACCCAACTCTTTTAGAATTAATTGTAAACTGTTTTTTTTTATTTGCTTCACAATGCCTTCTTTTCCCGAAAAAGGGCCATTAGGAATACTCATCTCATCACCCACTTTAATTCCGCTGATGGCAACAGCCGACATCGTATCTTTTAAACTTTCTTGTAACGCTATCAACTCTTCATCTCTCACTACAGCTGGTTTTCCGAGCCAGAATAGGTAGCGGACGACGCCACTAACTTCGAAAACACTTTCCCGATTTTTTTCGCCCACGTTGACAAAAACATAGGAATTGATCAACGGCACTTGCACTTTCTTCTTTCGATCTGACCATTGCTTTAACTGGGTAACCAAAGGACAATAGGCTGTAATTCCTGCCTTTTGCAAACGCTCTGCAACCTTTTTTTCACTTCGGGGCTGGGTGTAAATGACATACCAAGGCATACGCAAATTTTTATGTTGCTTCGTAGATTACCAACCCTTCTCCGTTGTGCGCATCCGTAAGAAAAAAAATTACCTTACGCTTAATTTCATTTTCAATTTTGACCCCCAACTGGTCTATATATTCAATATCCAATGCGTCACCAACCAAGATTACTTCGATGGTGCCACTGTCATTTCCGTTAGCATAATCACCAATGATGACGACTTTTGCTACACTTCCAATCCGTTGTAAAATCATTTCGACCATCGCATCCAATCCGATGTGTTGGCGAACAATTTTTTGCAGGATAGTAAATAAAGGATGTTTTGTGTTCGCTTTGTAAATAATTTTATTCTGAATGGCTTCCCTTTCGAGATAACCGGCTTCTAATAAATTATTTAATTCTTTGCGTATGGAGTTGGTAGATTCGTTGAGTTCTTCTGCCAATCCGCGGAGATAACCGTTATTGGCAACGTTTATAAAAAACTTTACCAAGATGCGAATACGGGTTTTGGACGTTATGAGCGACTCAAGCATAAAAACATTACATCAATAGTGAGTAACAAAAGTACTCGTATTTTTCAAAAATTCAAATTATCGGCGATAAAAATCAATTTATTTTCGCTCATTTCTTGAAATTTATCAATTGTGACCTAAAATCAAAACGCCTCTCAACATTTATCTCAGACAGCAGACGGCCTTAGAGATCAGTTATTGGAACTTCCGACAGCACAAAAAATAAAACCCAGAGACAACATTTTTTTTCCATCTAAGATATTTCGTCCATCAAAGATGAATGCCGGTTTTTGCATGTTGTCATAAATTTTTTCCCAATCATAGTTTTTAAATTCATCCCATTCTGTCAAAATAGCAATTGCATGAGCATCTTTGCACACTTCATATGGATCTTCGGAAACTGAAATGGCCTTTTTAATCTCGTCAACCGATCTAGAATTGAGCTGTAATAAGTCGTTGATGACTTGCTTTTCTTTTACCTGCGGATCATGTATTGCAATTTGTGCTTGTTCGTGTAACAAATAATCTGAGATATTTATCGCAGCAGATTCTCGGGTATCATTGGTGTCTTTTTTAAAAGCCCAGCCTAAAAATGCAATTTTTTTTCCTGAGACTGTATTGTACAAAGTTTGTACGATGTTATGTGCAAAACGCCTTTTTTGATGGTCGTTCATGATCACTACCTGCTCCCAATAATCGGCCACTTCATTCAATCCGTATGATTTGGCAATGTACACCAGATTCAAGATGTCTTTTTGAAAACAAGAACCGCCAAAACCGACGGATGCTTTCAGAAACTTTGAACCTATTCGGCTATCCATCCCTATTGCTTTGGCAACTTCATTAACATCAGCTCCTGTTTTTTCACACAATTCAGACATGGCATTGATAGAAGAAACGCGTTGTGCCAAAAAAGCATTGGCTGTTAATTTGGACAGTTCAGAAGACCAAAGGTTGGTGGTCAGTATGTTTTGTGGTGCCACCCAATTGGAATAGATTTCAACCAATGAATTTATTGCTTCTTGTCCTTCTGCTGAGGTATCGCCTCCGATTAGAACACGATCCGGATTTAATAAATCTTGAACAGCAGTTCCCTCGGCTAGAAATTCCGGATTTGATAAAATCTGAAATTGTACACCATTCCCCGTATGGTCCAGTATGTTTTTTATGGCTTCCGCAGTTCTGACGGGCAACGTTGATTTTTCTACCACAATTTTGTTGTCTTTGGCCACCGTTGCAATTTGTCGAGCACAGAGTTCGATGTATTTTAAATCAGCCGCCATTCCCTTACCCAAACCATAGGTTTTTGTCGGGGTGTTGACTGATATGAAGATCATTTGCGCCTCGTCAATGGCTTGTTCCACTTCAGTTGTAAAAAACAAATTTCTGTCTCGGGCTTCCGCTACCAGGTCGCTCAATCCAGGTTCATAGATTGGGATGTTATTGACATCGGCATCATTCCATGCTGCAATCCTTTCAACGTTTAAGTCGACCACGGTAACTTTTATATGCGGACATTTCTGCGCAATAATCGCCATGGTAGGTCCACCAACATATCCCGCACCGATACAACAAATTGAAGTAATTTTCATTATATATTTTTTAAACTTTATTGACTCTGTTAAATGAATTTTATAATTTCCCGTCTGCCCGGTCTCCTAAAATTCCTTTGACATCATATAAAACACTATTCTCTTTTTTAATTGTACTGTAATCTATATCAGAAAATTGATGGTGTGCTACGCCTAAAACGACGGCATCAAATTTTTGAGTGGGCAACGTTTTACTGGTCACAAGTTTGTATTCATGTTGCACTTCTAACGGATTTGCCCATGGGTCGTGGATACTTACCTCAATTCCGTAATCTTTAAAAGCTGCTATCACATCGACGATTTTAGTGTTTCTGACATCGGGACAGTTTTCTTTGAATGTAATGCCAAGCATCAATAAGTGCGATCCATTGACTACGACACCTTTTTTGATCATCAATTTGACTACCTGCGACGCGACGTATTCTCCCATACTGTCGTTCAATCTTCGTCCGGCCAAAATAATTTCTGGATGATAGCCCATTTCTTGTGCTTTTTGAGCCAAGTAATACGGATCTACACCGATGCAATGGCCGCCAACCAAACCAGGTTTGAAAGGAAGAAAATTCCATTTTGTTCCAGCCGCTTCAAGTACTGCATGTGTATCAATACCCAGTATGTTAAAAATTTTGGACAGTTCATTTACAAATGCGATATTGATATCTCTTTGCGAATTTTCAATCACTTTGGCTGCTTCCGCCACTTTTATTGTCGGCGCAAGATGGGTTCCAGCGGTGATGACCGATTTGTAAAGTTCGTTAACCTTTATCCCAATTTCTGGCGTAGAACCTGCCGTTACTTTTAGTATTTTTTCAACGGTGTGTAATTTATCTCCAGGATTGATTCTTTCTGGCGAATAACCCGCAAAGAAATCAACATTAAATTTGAGACCACTTATCCGTTCTAAAACGGGCACACATTCGTCTTCGGTCACTCCGGGATAGACCGTTGATTCATAGATTACGATATCGCCTTTCTTTAAAACTTTTCCGACGGTCTCGCTCGATTTGTATAAAGGCGTTAAATCGGGTCGGTTGTTTTTATCGACGGGAGTCGGAACGGTAACGATATAATAGTTGCAGTCAACAATATCTTCCAAATCAGTAGAACACAACAAACCCACCGCATTGTTGGTTGGTTTTTTTAATAAAACATCATGGAGCAAAGTGGAATCTATCTCTAGTGTATTGTCTACGCCCTCATTTAATTGATCGACTCTTGATTGATTGATATCAAATCCAACCACAGAAAATTTGGTCGCAAACAATCGAGCCAATGGTAATCCTACATATCCTAACCCTACTACTGCTATTTTCATTTCTTTCTAAATTAAAATCTGTTTATTTTAAATTGTGCCAATACCAAGCAACAGCTTGTTTCAAACCGTTTTGCATCGAAAATTCCGGACGATAGCTCAATAACTTTTTTGCCTTTTCGATACTGGCCAGCGAATGGGGAATGTCGCCTGCTCGGTTAGGTCCGTAAACAATCGGGATGTTGGCTATTGCAGGATCATACTGCGAAAGGAACTCTTTTAAGTATTTTACCAAATCGTTTAAGGTGGTTCGATCGCCAAAAGCGGTGTTGTATACCGTATTGATTGCCTCTGCATTTTGGGTTACCATCGCGAGTTCATTCATTTGGATAACATTATCGATGTAGGTAAAATCGCGTGAGAAATCACCATTGCCGTTAATTACAGGGCTTTGGTGATTCATGAGCTGCATTACAAATTTTGGAATTACAGCGGCGTAGGCTCCGTTAGGATCTTGTTTTCTTCCAAACACGTTGAAATATCGCAATCCGATGGTTTCTAATCCATATGTTTTACTAAAAATATCCGCGTACAATTCATTCACATATTTAGTTATAGCATAAGGAGACAAAGGCTTGCCTATATTTTCTTCTATTTTGGGAAGTGCTTCCGAATCGCCGTACGTAGACGAACTCGCGGCATAAACAAAGCGTTTTACTTTTGCCGCGCGCGAGGCTTCTAACATATTTAAGAATCCAGATACGTTGACTTGGTTGGTCGTGACCGGATCATTAATCGACCTCGGAACAGAACCCAGTGCTGCCTGGTGCAATACATAATCTGCTCCCAAAACGGCCCGCTGACAATCTTCCATGTTGCGGATATCGCCTTCGATTAGTGTAAAGTTGTTATCGTTAGAAAAAGCAGCCAAATTGTGACGGTGCCCCGTAGCAAAATTATCCAAACACACCACCTGATACCGTTTGGATAAAAAATATTCACAAAGATTGGATCCTATAAATCCTGCTCCGCCGGTAATCACAATTTTAATCGTACTGTCTTTTGTCATAAAATACGCTGTTTAATTCTTAAAGAACCTTTGGTAGATGGTTTGAAAAATATTTTTGGGTTTGTCTTCTTCATGATAGCCATTGGCATAATTTCCGTAGCCATAACCATAGCCATAACCATAACCATAACCAGTTCCGTACTTGGCTTTGTTTTGAAATCCATTAAAGATGATGCTGATATTATTGAGTTCGCCGCGTTTGAGGCGGTTATTTAATAATGTAACCATGTCTTTTTTGGTGTAATTTTGTCTCATAATGTACAGGGTAACATCTGCATATTCGGCCAATTCGATCGCATCAGAAACCAAACCAACAGGCGGAGTATCGAGTATGATGTAGTCATAGCGCGATTTTAAAATTTTCATGAATTCTTTCATCGCGTCGCCAATCATTAATTCGGAAGGATTTGGCGGAATCGGCCCTGAAGTCACGACATCTAAAAATGGAATATGGGTTTTCTGAATGACTTCATCAATCGTTTTTTGTCCGATTAAATAATTGACCACTCCAATGTCATTTTTAATTCTAAAATCTTCAAAAATTTTAGGCTTTCTTAAATCCATTCCCACGATGATGGTTTTTTTATCGCTTAAAGCGAAAACAGTAGCCAAGTTGAGTGAGCAAAAAGTTTTTCCTTCGCCACTAATTGACGAGGTAAGCATTAAAGTTTTCGAGCCGCTAATGTCTTGTTTTTTATATAGAAATTGTAATGACGATCGAATGGCTCGGAAAGACTCAGACAAGGCAGATTTAGGTCGTTCAAAAACAGACAAGTTGCTACTGGTATGCTTAAGACCAACGACACCGATTAGCGGAATGGCAGTTAGTTTATTGATATCTTCCGTATTCAGGATTGAGTTTTCAAGGAAGAAAACTACAAATACAAACAACAGCGGAATAAGCATACCCAGAAACAAGGCCAAAATATAATTGACACTGGTGTTGGGCCCAATCAAACCGCCACCAGTATCTTTTGCCGAATCGATAAAATGAATGTCCGATAAATTGGCCGCCTTGACAATCTCTGCCTCACTTCTTTTCTGAAGAAAGGTATTGTAAATATTGTCGCTCAGATCATATTTCCTTACTATTTTTAGGTATTCCTGTTTGTCTTCGGGAAGCTTTTTAATGTTATTTTCAACTTCGCTCATTTTGTTTTGCACCAAGGCGAGATCATACTTTAGCGCATTGCTGGCAGAATTTATGTTTTCGAGCAATACATTTTTAGTAGCGCCCATCTGATTGTCAAAGTCTTTAAATATTTTATCACTTTTAACCGAATACGCCATTTCCGATCGTTGTCCTGAAAGCGCAATTAGTTTTGAAACATTGGTCACAATATTCGGGTCTTCTATTCCTGCAACAGTTGGTGCGGGAAGTTTTGCATAGTCAGTACTATTTTTTAAATACGATTTTAGGGTATTGTAATAAGTAATTTTTCTGGTAATACCATCTTTTTGAACATCGAAAGTCAGCAATTGCGCGGATATGCCAGAACCTCCTTGTTCAATTTCGATGATATTGTTATTTCTGCTGAACGATTTAAGTTCATCACCGGTCTCTTTCAACTGCTTGCCCATTGCAATTAAAGTACTGTCAATGAATTCGATGGTATTGGTCGCAAACTGATTTTTTCTGTCGAGCTGCACTTTTATCAACATCTTTACTGTAGCGTTGAGATAGTCAACCATTCTGTTTTTATTGGATCCTTGGAGTGACAGTTTTAAAATGGAGGCGGCTTTCGGATCGATATCTACTCCTATTCCCTGGTATCTTAAAACCACATCATCAAAATCATTGAAACGAATAAAATATTCATTGCCTTTATAACTGCCCGGGTTTCCGTTAAGTTCTAATTTGAAATTCAGAAACGGAAGTGATACCCGCTCGCCCACGCGGTATCGTTTGACAAATTCTTCAGGAACCACCGATGTTGCAGTTTTAGAATTGTCAGAGTACTGAACTAACGACACACTATTGCTGTCAAATTTGACCCGAATCTCATAAACAGATTCGCTTATAAATTTTATTCCAATGAGCGAATTATACAACTGCCCTTTATTTTTATCGACGTCTAAATAAAACGGAATTTTCCCATACACATCTTCATAATTGTATTTTCCCTGCTGAAGGTAATCAATGTAGAAATGTAATTTTTCGACTACCAATTCGTTATGAGACCTCGATTTTAAGGTGTTGGAAATATTTTGAACTTGGTCTGACGTACCGCCCCAGTTAAAAACCAAACTAGTCGTTGAAGTAAAAAACGGGTTGTTTTCTTCTTTTATAGCAATGGTAGTTTCCATCGCATATACTTTTTCCTTTCGTAAATTTACTTGGTGTGCAATCGTTAGCGTAATCAGTAAACTTACGATGAACCATTTCCAATAGCTGGTAATTTTTATTAGAAATCCTTTAAAATCAAAGCTGTTTTGGCTTTCAAAAAACGAAAAATCTTTTGTATCAATCATGCTTCAAATTTATTTTTTTAACAGTAAAAAAGTAGTTGTGATAAGCGTGAGCACCGTAATAATGCTTGTTAATGATTCAATTCCTGTTTTTCCTGTTCCCCAACTTTTTTGTTTTAGTGGTTTTACATAGATGTAATCGTTGGGTTGAATGTAAAAATATGGAGATTGAAGGGCCTTGATGTCGGTCAGATCGATATCGTGCATTTCCATACCTTGAGGAAATTGTCTCATGACGGTCACTGCCTTCCTATCGCCAGTAATCGTGATGTCGCCTGAGTTGGCAACGGCTTCTAGAATATTTACTTTTTCCTGAAAAAGAGTCTTCGTGCCTGGCGATGCGATTTCGCCGTTGATGGTGTATCGTAATCCGGCTAATTTTACGGTAACAAAAATATTGGCTTCTTTGTTAAAATATTCTTCTGATAATTTTTTCTCAATTGTCAGCCTCAACTCATCCAAGGTATACCCAATGACGTTAATTTCGCCAAGAACCGGCATCCTGATATTGCCGTGGTCATCTACCGTAAATCCGTCAAAGTACAGGCTTGATTCTGACTTTCCTACTTCACCGCCGTTATTGCTTGGCGAAAAAATAGCAACCAATTTTGGGTCAATTGCTTTTATGGTGATGCTGATAATATCGTTCATCTGCAGTCGGTAAGGCTTTGCTACGACCGGATTTACTGCAGCGCTAAGATCTGATTGGTCTTTATTTTGGAGGTATATTAAGTCTTTGGTCGGCACGCAGGAAGTAGATATCAGTCCGACGCCAACCAATATCAATAGTATTATTTTGTTCATTTTATTCAAAAAATTTAGCAAACAAAGATAGTTTTTCATTTATAAATACAAAAAAGAACGCCGTTAAATTGATTTAATTGTTTTTAAATGCATTTTCGAACGGAATGCGTTGCAATATGCTCCTGCCCAAAGTTACTTCATCGGCATATTCCAATTCGTCTCCAACTGCAATTCCTCTGGCAATTGTAGACGTAATGATCTGACAGTCTTTGATTTGCTTGTAAATGAAAAAGTTTGTTGTATCGCCTTCCATGGTCGAACTCAAGGCGAAGATAATTTCCTCGACGTTGCCCAATTTTACCTTTTCGACTAGTGTGCGAATGTTGAGCTGGCTTGGACCAACGCCGTCAATTGGCGAAATTTTACCTCCCAATACGTGATAGATTCCTCTAAACTGCTGGGTGTTTTCGATGGCCATTACATCTCGAATGTCTTCCACTACGCAAATGATTTGGTGGTTCCTGCTGCGGTTTGCGCAGATTTCGCAAATTTCAACATCGGAAATATTATGACAACTCGAACAAAATTTAACTTCGTCGCGCATTGTCGTTAACGCCTGAGCTAAAAATGCCGTTTGTTCCTGGGGTTGTTTTAATAAATGTAACACAAGTCGCAACGCCGTGCGCTTGCCTATTCCGGGCAACTGCGCCATTTCATGAACTGCTTTTTCTAAAAGTTTTGAAGAAAATTCCATAGCCGTAAAAGTAATCAATTGTTTATTCGTTTGCGCAGTCTCTTTTGCAATCGATTCCTTTCAAAAAACACACAACCTATTAAACAAAATATTGTATTTTGCGCACACCAAAACTTCGTTCATGACACCTTTTGCTATTTTATCACTCATTGTTGTTTATTTCGGAATGTTATTTCTGATTGCTCATTTTGTAAGTAAAAATGACCATGGCAATGAGGCTTTTTTTAAAGCCAATAAGAATTCAAGGTGGTATTTGGTGGCTTTTGGAATGATTGGCACGGCGCTGTCTGGCGTTACTTTTATTTCTGTGCCGGGCGAAGTGGGCAATCCCGACAACCAGTTTAAATATTTTCAGTTTGTACTCGGAAACGCCATAGGTTTCATCATCATCGCCAAAGTGTTGCTTCCTTTGTATTACCGGATGAACCTGACGTCGATTTATGGTTACATCGAAAAACGCCTTGGCATCGTGAGTTACAAAACGGCGGCAACGATTTTCTTAATCAGCCGCACCATCGGCTCTTCTTTTCGACTGTATTTGGTGGTGATTGTTTTGCAACGCTATGTGTTTGATTTTTACCAAATTCCGTTCGCCCTAACCGTGTTGATTTCGTTGGCATTAATATTTGCTTACACCTATCGCGGCGGATTGAAAACCATTATAATTACCGATACTTTACAAACATTCTTCTTGGTTTCTTCGGTATTTCTGACTCTGTTTTTCATTTGTCGGAGTCTAAACTTCGGCGTTTTTGAAGCATTTGAACAAGTTAAAAACAGCAACTATTCTAAAGTATTCTTTTTTGAAGATTTTACTAAAGGAACTTATTTCTGGAAACAGATTTTGGGCGGAATTTTCGTAACCATCGCCATGGTAGGTTTAGATCAAGACCTAATGCAAAAAAACCTCAGTTGCAAAAACATCGGTGAGGCTCAAAAAAACATGTTTACATTTACGGGAATTTTCGTGCTGATCAACATCTTCTTTTTGAGCGTAGGCGCGTTGCTATACATTTATGCAGAGCAAAATGGGATTGCGGTGCCAATAGATTTGATTACGGGCAAACCACGAACCGATTTGTTGTTTCCAGAAATTGCGTTCCATCATCTGGCACTTCTGCCGTCGATTGTCTTTTTATTGGGACTAATAGCTGCCACTTTTGCCACGACCGATTCGGCTTTGACCGCGCTTACAACGTCATTTTGTGTTGATTTTTTAGGCATGGATAAAACCGAAAACCGCAACAAACCCAATATTGTTAGAACGAGGCATTTGGTGCATGTCGTGTTTTCGTTTCTAATGTTTTTGGTGATTGTTGTTTTCAATGCAATTAACGATGCGTCGGTAGTGAGCATGATTTTCAAAATTGCATCATACACTTACGGACCGCTACTGGGCTTGTATGCGTTTGGTTTGTTTGTCAAATCCAAGACGGTTCGTGACCGATTGGTTCCTTTTATTTGCGTGCTTTCGCCAGCCATTTGTTTTCTAATCAGTAAGAATTCGGCTTTACTCTTTGGAGATTATGTTTTCGACAACGAACTGATTATCGTTAACGGATTGCTGACGTTTTTTGGTTTGTTATTGATTAGCAAACCTGCCGTAGGATCGACAAGATATTAAAACCCGATGTATCGTTTGTAATTTGGCTTGATTGGCGGAAACAATTCTTAGCCCTGACCGCAATAGAAATCCTTTTGCTTTTTTCTTTAGAAAGCAAAAGATTGTAATGGAGTGCAGGAAACAGCTCCCAATAATCTCAAAAATTTAATATTGATTGGTGGCCAATAAAACCAATGTGCATGCTACTTCAACTTTAATGTTGTTGAGTTGCAGCAACTGGTAAAATTCGGGATTCTCGGTTCCGGGATTAAAAAGTACGCGCTTGGGTTGGGTTTCGACGATGTAATTGTAATAATCGCGCTGGCGAACAGGATTTAAATAAAGCGTAACGGTATCAATATTTTTTAGCGGAATGGCCTTGGTTTGGATTTTAATACCGGCCACTTCACCTGCATTCTGACCAATAGCCAACACAGAATGGCCTTTGTCTACCAACATGCTGATTGCTTTAAAAGCATAGCGATCAGATTTTGTAGTGGCGCCCAATACTAAGGTTTTTTTATTTTTCATCAAGCAAAAGTACAAAAAAACAACGCTTTGAAGCACTAACTTTAACGTTAGATTGTTTTTAAGTTTAACTTTGCAAAAGATAATCGGGCTAATTTTACCTCAAAAAAATGGATCTTTTTGTTTATCTTTTCTTTGCCTTATTTTCGGTTTTAAATCCGATCGGAACGGTGCCTATTTTCGTGGGTTTGACCCAAGGCGACGACAAAAAAGAACGTGCTCGGATTTCATTGTGGACGGCCATTGATGTTTTTATCATCTTGATAATTTCTTTTTACATCGGCAAATATGTATTGGAATTTTTTGGCATCACAATTACCGCGTTGCGCATTACAGGTGGAATTATTATTGCGAGTTCGGGATTTTCGCTACTCAATGGCAGGTTCAACAAAAATAAAGGAATCAATAAGAAAGTAGAACAGGAAATTCAAGTCCGCAATGACATTGCCCTCACGCCATTAGCGATGCCGATGTTGGCCGGGCCGGGCTCAATGTCGCTGCTGATTGCTTTTTATCAAGAACACCATACGCCTGACGACATGATTTTTTCGAGTTTGGCGATTTTTGCGGTCTCAGTTATTATTTATTTGATTTTAAGAAGCGCACATTATCTCTCCAAAATTTTGGGAACTTCTGGTATTGTGGCCATCTCTAGAATCGTAGGTTTCTTAACCATTGCCATTGGAGTGCAATACATTATCAGTTCAGTCTTAAGCATTGTAAGGGGAATTTAATCTGAGCAGTGCCAATAATTTTCATTAAATTTATGAAAATTTCACGCTATGAAAATTCTTTTGACCGGAGCCAATGGTTATGTTGGCAAAAGGCTGTTGCCTGAATTATTGAACCAAGGCCATGAAGTAATCTGTGCCGTTCGAGACCGAAATCGTTTGGGTTTGGACGACATTACGCTCTCTAAAATCAGCATCTGGGAAGTTGATTTTTTAGAAGATCCGCTGTTTGATACTATTCCTTCTGCCGTTGATGTTGCTTTTTACCTGATTCACTCCATGCGTTCTGGCACTGCTGCTTTTGATGTTTTGGAAGCCAATTCGGCCTTGCATTTTAATGATTACATGCAAAGAATTGGCGTAAAGCAGGTGGTCTATTTGAGCGGCATCATTAACGACAGACAGCTTTCCAAACACCTGCAGTCCCGCAGCAATGTAGAAGCCATTTTATATAAAGGACCTTTTAATCTTACCGTGTTGCGTTCTGGAATTATTGTAGGTTCTGGTAGTTCCTCTTTTGAAATAATTCGTGATTTGTGTGAGAAATTGCCCATCATGATTACCCCAAAGTGGGTATTGACTAAATCGCAACCAATTGCCATTCGTGATGTCATGCAATATTTAATCGGGGTGATGCTGCGCGAAGACTGTTACCAACAATCGTTTGATATTGGCGGTCCAAACATCATCACTTACAAACAAATGATGTTGTTGTATGCCAAAACGCGCGGCATCAAATTGTGGATTTACACTTTGCCGGTGATGACGCCACGTTTGTCTTCATATTGGCTGTATTTTGTGACCTCAACATCGTATACCTTGGCCGTCAATTTGGTCGACAGTATGAAAATGGAAGTGATCTGCAAAGACAATCGTTTGCAAAATTTATTGCAGATCAGACCGATTTCCTATGTGGACGCAATCAAGTTGGCTTTTTTGAAAATAGAACAAAATTTGGTGATTTCGAGTTGGAAAGACAGTCTGTCAAGCAGTCGGTTTTCGGATGATTTATCGGGTTACATTCAGGTTCCCACTTTTGGTTGTCTAAAAGATGAACAGGCCTTAAAGGTTGAGAATGTAGAGCAAGCACTCAACAATATTTTCTCTATTGGCGGCCAGAAAGGCTGGTACTACGGCAATTGGCTTTGGAGAATTCGGGGTCATATCGACAAAATCATGGGCGGTGTTGGTTTGCGTCGCGGTCGAACCAATCCTATCATGATTCATTCCGGTGATTCGCTCGATTTCTGGCGCGTGCTTTTGGCCAGTCGGGAAGAAAAGCGGTTGCTGCTTTTTGCAGAAATGAAATTACCTGGTGAAGCTTGGTTGGAATTCCGAATTGACGAAGAAAATGTGCTCCGTCAAATTGCGACCTTTCGCCCTAAAGGGATTTGGGGAAGATTGTATTGGTATAGTGTGGTTCCGTTTCATTTTTTTATCTTTGGCGGGATGATTAAAAACATTGCGAATTCCAAATAATATTTTATGAAAAAAATTGTATTTTTCTTGTGCGTTACTCTCGGTATGACGAGTTGTAAATCCAATCAAAGCGCCACTTCAGGCCACTCAAATTTAAAGGAATTGGTTGCCCTGATGCAAGGAACTTATTCTTCCGAAAAACAGTCGGTTGCAGACACGAGCTACTATAATATTTCGCTGCGAATGGTGCCCATTTGGAAGGGTAAAGGGCACTATCTATATGTTGAACAAGCATTATTCAAAAAACAAGACAAGCCTTATCGGGTGAGGATTTATAAAATCTCGCAACGCAGTGAAAATGAATTTTTAAGCGAGATTTACACGCTTAAAAACGAAAAAGACTGGATTGGAAAAGGGAAAACCCCAACTGCTTTTGATGCCTTAGAAGCGAAAGATATCGAACTTAAATCAGGTTGCGAAGTGGTTTTAAAAAGAATTGCAAAAAATAAATTTGCAGGAAGCACCGGTGCTAAAACTTGTCCTAGTGAATTGCGTGGTGCCAGTTATGCCTCGTCGGTTGTAACCATTTTGCCGAATCAAATTGTGTCTTGGGACCAAGGTTTTGACAAAGATGGCAAACAAGTTTGGGGTGCCACCAAAGCTGGTTATGTATTTGATAAATTAAAATAAACATTATCGGAACAAAAATAAGTTTAAGCTCGGGGCAAAAAGATTTCTGCCATCATACAGCGCGCGCTTCCGCCGCCGCAAGCTTCAATCGTATCAAGACTGGAACTCAAAATAGTCACATGTTCTTCTATTTGAGCGATTTGCTTTTTCGTTAAACTTTGGTGCGCCGAAGTGCTCATGATCAAATACCTTCTGTCGTCAGTGCCTTTGACTTCCAACATATTTCCAGCAAAATTATTAACCTGTTCTTCGGTAATCAGTATAACTTCCTTTTCGTCTCCACGCAAGCTTTCGAGTACCATTTTACGTTCCTTTTTATCATCAATACAGTCGGCACATATTACGGCAAAAGTCTCGCCCAAACACATCATGACATTGGTATGGTAAATTAATTTCCTTTCGCCATTTACGGTTTGAAAAGCCTCAAAAATAACGGGTGTATATTCAAAATCTTCACAGAATTCAATAAATAATTCCTCATCGGCTCGCGGCGAAAGGGCACAATAGGCTTTATCATTTTCACGATCCAAAAGAATGCTGCCCGTGCCTTCCAAAAAATAGCCATCTTCCTCCGCAGAAGTATAATCGACGATCTGATTGATCATAAAACCGCTATCTTCAAGCACATCCAAAATATCCTCCCGTCTTTCCTGACGGCGATTTTGAGCAAACATCGGATACAACGCCACATCTCCATTATCATGAAAGGAGATCCAATTGTTCGGAAAAATCGAATCAGGCGTATCTGGATCTATAGTATCTTCGACTACGGTAACATCCACGCCAACCATGCGCAGTTTTTTTACAAAAGTGTCAAATTCTTCCTGTGCCTTTGCATTAACGGTTGCTGGAGACAAACCATCCAATACTTTCTGGTAATAATTGTTAACGGCAGTCTGCTCGTTCATTCGAAACGCTACGGGGCGAATCATCAATATCGAATTGGTCGTTTGTTTCATTTCTTTACATTTTTATTTTACTTCGTACCGTTCGCTAAAGCTCGGGTGGGCGTCCGGGCGGGCTATTCGCTGCAATCTGTTATTGCTTTGCACCATAATAGGATTTTCACTACTATCCCTGACGCGGCATTAATCTCTGATTAGCGGCAATGTCGAACAACGCAACAAGCCTTCTTGTTTGGCAATCTCGGCATACGGAATTTCTTCCACCGTAAACCTATGTTCCCGAAGCCACGCATTCAATCGGGTGAAATTCTTTTCAGAAACCACTACGTTAGGGGCAATCGAAAATACATTCGAATTCATGTCATACATCTCTTCTCGCGTGAGGTGAAACAGGTTTTCTTTGCCAAAGAGGTTTACTAAAAACATATAATCGGCTTCTTCCCTGAAACCGCTTTTGTAAATAATGCCTTTGTCGGTTCCAACAGGTTGAAAACAACAATCGAGGTGTAAGGCATTGTCGCGCGCTTCAATTTTAGATTTTACCAAGTCGAATTCCTTTACTTTTTTACCCGGGAATAAGGCTTTGATGTAAGCCACACCTTGCAGGTTGGTGCGGGCGGTAATATACTCTTTGTAGTCGCTTCCTTTGTAGGTGCCAATAAAAATATAGTCATTCCAAAGCATCACATCGCCGCCTTCAATGTGCACTTCTTCTGGCGGACGTACCAATTTTTTGGGATTGATTTGATCGATGATGTATTGAATGGCATGGAGCTCTCTTTCTCTATCGGGCAAAATATTGGCTTTAATAAAAATATCATCAATCACAAAACCGATGTCTCTGGTAAAGATTTGGTTGTAATTATCAATCGTTTCTGGCCGATACACTTTTACATCATATTTCTCAAAAACTTTGTGAAAAGCTTCCATTTCTTGTATCATATCGGCTTCTATGGGATAGGTTCCAGCCAAAATATGCTCCAGCGATTTTGGGTCGTAAGCTTCTTGAGCCGATGGCGTGGGTCCGTTGTGAATGGCTGAACCTAAAACAACGGCTCGCAATCTGGAAGTTTCATTTTGTATGTGGAGAGCTAGCATAAAATTATTGTGGCTTTCGACAAAGATAGAAAAGCGGTTTGAATTTTATCGTATTCGGATGGCATTGGTTAATAAAATATTGATTTGGTAAATTATTCGAATTCAAAGCAGTCCTGTTATCCCACAAATCTTTATTCAAAATTGCATTGCCCCTTTGTTGCCTCATACAAACTTTTAGTAAGTTTTTCAGATCCGATGTTGTTGAGGTGTTCACAATCAGAAAACATCGCATCTGAATATCCCTTTGTTAAGTCAATCAGGTTCGGTGCGATTATTTTTATTTTTTTGAGATAAGAGTCAATTTTCATTTTACTGCAGAATGGCGCGGTAAATACGATAAGTTTAATGTTTTTTTGTCTGCATAATAACTTTATCTCATCATACATGACATTATTCTGGCGCAAAATTTCTTCTCTTAAAATATTTTCTCGCAGTTGGAGATTTTTACTTGTTCCGAATTTTGGGTTGTAACCGATACTTGGGTCCACTTTTGGTTTTTTGTCTAGAAATGAAAAAAACAATTCACGGAATCCCAATTTAGGCTCATTGATCGCATAGCGGTAAAAAGGAATATAGTAAAGACTTGCAAAATTGGCGTTGTATATTCTCGAATGCTCTTTTATGATTGGATTATCAATAAATGGCATCGTTTCCGCCAACGAAATATGGGTAGGATTTGTCGTTTCAAGATTGAAGTCTAATTGCAAAATGACATTTTTTACCCTGCATTTGTCTAGCAACAACTTTAGCTGCAAAAAATTGTCATTCAATCCTGAACTTGCCACGCCGAGGTTGTAGGCTTTTTTGTTTGATAATTGATGAAACAAACGGGTATCTATGTTGTTTTCCACTCTTGATGAACCTAAAAAGACAACATCGAAGTTTTCGTTTTTGAGACCCATGATATATTGTAGTTTATTTCTTGGCGCCGCATTCTGGTATATTTTGGTATATACGATGTCACATGCAAAAAGCAGGAAAAAAACCAGTGCCAGTATCGAGAAAAAATGTATTGAAAATTGTTTCATTCCTTCTAAAATTGAAAATAAATAAAATCGACAATATTTGCATAAGCACCCAGTGTGATGATCCCTAAAAGTATCACCGTTAATTTAAGGTAAAGCCATTTTCCGAAAAATGGATGTTCATTTTCTCTTGAAATCCATTCAAAAAATAGGAAAAAGCATATCAATAACACTAGTTCTACAGAATATCTTTCCATTAGATACTCGGCCCCATTTTTAAAATTGAAGGCCAACATTCTTTTAATATACTGCACCGCCATGGTAATATTGTCTGCTCTGAAAAAAATCCAGCTGAACAAAACGAGTAAGAATGTGATCGCCATTGAAAAAAATTCGCGAATATTTGGGAGCATTTTTCCCTTTGCTACAATTTCGAGATTATTCCTGTTGCTGTTCGCGAGCAAAAGTGGCAAGAAATAACAGGCGTTCAATGCGCCCCAGACTATGAATGTCCAATTGGCACCATGCCAAAATCCACTTACGATAAATATAATAAATGTATTCCGTATCCTCATCCAGTTTCCACCTTTGCTGCCACCCAGTGGAATGTAGAGATAATCGCGGAACCAAGATGAAAGTGAAATGTGCCAGCGCCGCCAAAATTCTGCGATATCTCTTGAAAAATATGGAAAATTAAAATTCCGGAGTAAATCAATGCCAAACAGTTTCGCCGTTCCCAAAGCGATATCCGAATATCCTGAAAAATCGCCATAAATCTGAAACGCAAAATAAAATGCACCCATAAAAAGCGACAGTGAATTGAGTGTTTCATAATGCTTGAATATTTCATTGACGTACTGCGCGCAGCTGTCGGCAATAACTATTTTTTTAAACAACCCCCAAATGATTTGGTAAATTCCATCGATGGCTTTATCGTAATTAAATGTGCGTTTTTTTTTAATCTGGGGTAAGAGGTGTGTGGCGCGTTCTATAGGACCAGCAACGAGCAAAGGGAAAAAGCTTACAAAAACAGCATAATCAATATAATTTTTTTCGGCTTTTATTTTGTTTTTATAGATGTCGATGACATACGAGAGTCCGTGGAAAGTATAGAATGAAATTCCAACGGGAAGTATCACCTGTATGGTAAACGGATTAACATTCCAGCCAAAATTAAACATTGCGGCTGCAAATGATTCGGCAAAAAAGTTATAATATTTGAATACTCCGAGAAAACCAAGATTGATCGATATGCTGAGCCAAAGCCATATTTTCTTGATGCTTTGGTTTCTTGCATCCTACATTTTGATGCCTGTGTAATAATCGAGCACCGTCGAAAAAACCAACAGAAACAGGAATCTCCAATCCCAGAAAGCGTAAAAAAAATAACTAGCAACAAGTAGCAGGATGTTTTGGATTTTCAGGCTTTTATTGACTACAAACCAATACAGTAAGAAAACTATTGGAAGAAATATCGCAAAGTTTATTGAGTTAAAAAGCATTACGTTGCTGTAGATTGGTAAATTTTAAAACGCGACACAAATGTAAATTAAAAATTGAATTAACAATTTAATTCAATAAAAAACCACTCTTTTCAGAATGGTTTTTGTATAAAATCGTAATTCTATCTTTTATCAACGGTCTTAAATTCTCTTAATGGATAACCGGTATAAATTTGTCTTGGTCTTCCTATGGGTTCTTTATTGATCCGCATTTCTTTCCATTGTGCAATCCAGCCTGGTAAACGACCTATCGCAAACATTACGGTAAACATATCGGTTGGAATGCCGAGTGCTCTGTAAATAATACCGGAATAAAAGTCGACATTGGGATATAATTTTCTAGAAACAAAATACTCATCGACCAAGGCAGCTTCTTCGAGTTTTTTGGCAATGGCTAGAATTGGATCATCCACACCCAAAGTACGTAGAACTTCGTCGGCAGCTTTTTTAATGATGCGCGCTCTGGGATCAAAATTTTTGTAAACGCGGTGTCCGAATCCCATCAAACGGAAAGGATCGTCTTTGTCTTTGGCTTTTGCCATATATTTATCGGCATCGCCTCCATTTTTGTGAATTTCTTCCAACATTTCTAACACCGCCTGATTGGCGCCGCCGTGCAATGGGCCCCAAAGTGCAGAAACCCCAGCAGAAATAGAAGCAAACAATCCCGATTGCGAAGAACCTACAATTCTTACCGTTGAAGTAGAACAGTTTTGTTCGTGATCGGCATGTAGAATAAATAATTTATCCAACGCATCGATGATGGTAGGATTGGCTTTGTAAGGGCCGGTAGGCAATTCAAACATCAATCGCATAAAATTTTCTACATAGCCTTTGGTATTGTCATAATAGTTTAAAGGATAACCCATTATTTTTCTGTAGGTCCAAGTTGCAATGACCAAGAATTTCCCCATGGTTTTGCAAACGGCTTCATACATTTCTTTTTCATTGTCTACATTGACCACTTTCGGATTAAAAGCAGTTAACGCACTGGTTAAAGAAGACAATACGCCCATGGGATGGGCAGTTTTTGGAAAACCATCGATGATGTTTTTCATTTCTTCATTGACCAAAGTATATTTTCGAATATCGGTTTCAAACTGCGACAGTTGCGCTTTGGTGGGCAATTCGCCAAAAATTACTAAGTAAGATACTTCTAAAAAATCGGCTTTGTCTGCTAAATCTTCGATGGCGTAACCTCGGTAGCGCAGTATGCCTTCTTCTCCGTCTAAGAATGTAATTTCACTGGTGCAGGAACCTGAATTTTTATAACCTGGATCCATGGTGATGGCTCCCGTTAAATCGCGTAATTTGTTGATGTCGATGGCTACTTCATTTTCGCTTCCCACAATTACCGGAAACTCGTACTTTTTGCCGTCCAATTCTAATATTGCTGTTTTTGACATGGTTTGAATAGAAATTTATCTTTTAAAATAATAATTTAACAAAACTAGCGAAATCGCAGTGAATTAAAAAATGAAATTTACAATGAATTTGTTAACAATTTTATAAATAATAAACCCTTTCAAAGTCTCACTAGGAAAGGGTTCTTGTTTTTATAAATAAATTGATTTTTATTCTTTAACCACTTTTTCTACTTTACTTCCTTTATCTGTTTTAAATTTCAAGAAATAAATGCCTTTAGATTTTTCAGTCAAATCAATTGTTGCATGCTTTTCGTTGGTAAGTTTCGTTTGTAGAATTCGACCTTGAACATCATAAACTTGTATCGATTGAATCATTGAATCACATTTTATATTGATCAGAGTTGTCGCTGGATTCGGGTAAACAACTACCGAATTGTCGATTTCAAAATCAGTATTCGACAATGCTTGAAAAACTGTATTGGCCACGCCAGTATCAATTGGCGCATTATAATCAAAGAAAATATCGGCACGTTTGGCAACTGCGTCGCCGGTTACTAAAGTGTTTTGCGTTTTGATTTTTAATAAAATATGGCCATGACCCCCAATTGGCAATTGAATGTTTTCGAAGATGAATTCAACTTTATTTCCGGTAATCCGGGCATCGACAGGGAAATTGGAATTCATCAACTGTAACGAAGAAATATCGAATTTTGTGGCATCGACTTCGGTTTTTACAACCACATTTTCTGCTGGAAAAGTTCCTGTGTTTTCAAAATTGATGGCGTAATGCAGGTAATTTCCAATTTCGGATGGCGCCACTACATTGCCTTCAAGACAAGAAATATCGTTGGGATCGTAGGAGCCAACTACGGTTTGGTTGTAGAGGAAAGTATTGTCTTGCGGATTTTCATCTGTATCAACTGGAGAAATTGTTGTTTGAAAATTCAGTACATCGCCAATATTTACCACCGGCGTTTCTGTTGGACTATTGACATTAAATATTACGGTAATTGTCCGAGATTCAAAAGGTAAAAAGTTAATGTAATTCCAAGACAGTGAATTTACTGCCAGATT